>CAMOFU010000090.1 GCA_946613705.1 uncultured Clostridia bacterium | reverse complement strand
ATAATAAAACTACGGCAGGAGCACCGAACGGGTGCTGAGGGCCCGCCGTATTATTAAAAAAGGAAAGTATTGAAGGGGGACGGTTCTGTGAATGCTTTGAAAAGGATCTTCGGGGCGGTCTGCGCAAATCGGCGCGGCGAAGCCGATCATGAGCTTTTGGAGTTCTTCCTCGGATTCATCATGCTGGGCGGCGGCATTTACTGGGCAATGAATATGTTCGAGGTGAGCTGGGCCTTTGCATGGAGTATAGGCAGCTGGAACATGACGGCAGGCGTTATGCTGGTGCCGCTGCTGGTAGGGATATTCCTGCTGTTCCTGCTGGACAAGAAATGGATAGGCGGTGCGATCTCGGCGCTCGGTGTTGCGATAATCATAATCGCAATGATAAACTCGGTCAGCTTCCACGCAAGGAGCGCTTCGATGTGGGTATATGTGCTTATGTTCGGTATGATCTTCGCGGGTGCGGGGCTGGTGGCAAAGGTGCTGTTCCAGAAAAAGCCCCCGAAGAACGACGGTCAGTAATCAGTAAAAGGTTATGAGTTTTATTCTGGTCGGATTTTTGCTTGCGAATTTGCAGCTCGATCTCGGGCTGTGGGCAGGATATGCGATAAAGCTTGTCGGCGGGCTGTTCTTTCTGGGCGGAGCATATGAGCTCGGCGGACTGGACGAGGATGCCGACCGTTTGCGGGCTCCCGCGGGCGTGTTCTGCGCGGTATGCGCTGCGGCGGCGGCAGGTGTGCTGCTGACCGACGGAGGAGCGAAGAATGCCGCGAGCATCATCGGCGGGCTGATGACCACGGCGGCGGCGGGGCTGCTTTTCAGGAAGCTGTTTTCGCTGCTCAGGGCAAAGCCCGACATCACTGCACACCCTCCCGAGGTCGCAAGGCTGTGCAAAGCCTTTGACAGGCTGCTTGCCGTTTATGCGGTCGTGCTGCTGACCGACGGTATAAACAGGTTCACAGAGGGCACGGCAGCCGATGTTACGGGTGTTATCATGTTCTATACAAAGATCGCTTCCTATGTGTTCCTGCTCGTCTGTGCGCTGAGTCTGAACAGGCTGAGAAAGAGCTACAGCTCGGCTCACCCGATAGGTTAGATCATCACACGGACAGATCAAACACAGTAAACTGCGGGGCGTACCCGTTTTATAATCAATCTTATTTATAGGAGGAAAAGACAATGGCAATTTTTCAGAGGATAGGCGACATCTTAAAGGCTAACATCAACGACCTGCTCGATAAGTGCGAAGACCCCGAGAAGATGGTCAAGCAGATCATCATTGACATGGAGAAGGAGCTTGAGAAGTGTACAAACGCACTGGGTCAGGCTATGGGCTCGCAGAGGCAGCTGGGCAAGCAGCTCGAAAAGGCAAAGGCAGAGAGCGCTTCCTGGGAAAACAAGGCAAAGGCTGCTTTGCAGCAGGGAAATCAGGATCTGGCAAAGATGGCTTTGCAGAGAAAGGTAAACTCCGACAAGCAGGTCGAGCAGTATCAGCAGATGTATGATACCGCTACCGCTCAGGTGAACACGATCAAGGGTCAGGTAGATCAGCTGAAGATGAAGCTGGACGAGGCAAGGAGCAAGCAGAGTATGCTCATCGCCCGCTCGAAGATGGCAGATGCGCAGAAGAACCTTGCAAAGACCCTCGGCAACATGGATTCCTCTTCCGCATTCTCCAAGCTCGACAAGATGGAGGAGAAGATCTCCGCCAAGGAAGCACAGGCAGAGGCATTCTCCGACCTGGCAGGCACGACAAACGAGCCCGACCCGTTTGCACAGCTTGAAACAGACTCGGCTGTTGATGCCGAGATGGCAAGACTGATGGCAGAGCTGGGTCAGACCTCCACAGGCGACCAGTAAGAATACCTCAGCGCAAGGGTGCGGGGCAGCATAGGCTGTTCCCGCGGCCTGCGCTTATCATTCGTTTGATCTACGACACTGAGAAACGGGAAATAAAGATATGATCGTATTAATAATAATCGGAGTACTTATGGTGGCGCTGGGCGTTTATCTGGCTGTGTTCCAGAGGGCAAAGAGCGCAAGTGTGGCGCTGGAGATACAGGCTCAGCCGACAAAGACCTTTGAAGAGGTAAGAGAAGCGCTGGAGGCTATGCAGGAGTATGACCCGTCCTACAGGGAGCTTGTCGAGGTAAAGGGCATAGCTGCCACCAACGAAACTGTCAAGACCCCTTATACCAACAAGAACGTGGCCTTCTACACTGCCGAGACGGTACAGGTGAGCGAGACTACCGAGGAATACAGGGACTCGGAGGGCAACCGCAGGATGAGGACCACAAAGCATGAGGACAGGCTCAGCTCGGAGGAATCGAGCGCGGAGCTGCTGCTGCGTGACAATGCGGGCAACGAGATAGTCATTGAGACGAACGGCGTTGCGGACAAGTTCGATCTTATAAAGACGCATGACAGGCTTGAAACGCAGACCCCCTACGGTGCGGGCTACAATGACGACCCGTTCAGGCGGTACCGCCGCTTCAATGCGCCGAGCTACGGCACGGGTCACAGGATAATAGGCTACAAGCAGGTGGAGAAAACGCTGCCGCTGGGCGGTGCGCTCTATGTGCTGGGCGAGGCTTATATGCTGGCAAACAGGATCTGGATAGGTCCGCCGAAGGATAAGAAGCAGCCGTTCATCGTGACCACCAAGTCTGAGGAGCAGATGCTCAAGGATACACAGAGCTCGCAGACCTCTGCCACGGTCGGCGGCATCATCTGTGCGATCATCGGGCTGGTGCTGGTGGTCGTGGGCTTTGCCAGAAAATAACAACAGAAGACTGTGATACAACTGCTGTGAATCCCCGTGCCGATCGAAAAGGCGCAGGGGACTTGCAGCAGTTTGGTTGCTTTATGCAAATTGCAAATTGCAGATCGGAGAAGAGGGTGTGGTGAAATGATCTCGATAATAATTCCCAGCTACAATGAGGAGGGGAATGTTTCGCATACTGCGGGGGTCGTAACGAAGATAATGGAAGAGAACAGGATACCCTTCGAGATCGTCTTCGTCAACGACGGCTCTACCGACGGAACGTGGGAACGGCTCGAAAGGATGGCACTGGAGGACGAGAGGATCGTCGCGGTGAATTTCAGCCGAAACTTCGGCAAGGAGAGCGCTATATTTGCGGGACTGGAGACTGCGCAGGGAGATGCCTGCGTGCTGATGGACTGCGATCTTCAGCACCCGCCCGAGACTATAGTCGAGATGTACAGGATATGGAAGAACAACGACGTTGACGTGGTGGAGGGCCGCAAGGCCGACAGGGGCAAGGAAAACAAGGCCTACCGCGGCTTCTCGCTGCTTTTCTACAAGCTGATAAAGAAGGCCTCGGGGCTGGATATGGAAGCGGCATCGGACTTCAAGCTGCTTGACCGCAAGGCGGTGGACGCACTGCTGAGAATGCCCGAGAGACTGACCTTTTTCCGCGCGATGAGCTCGTGGGTCGGGTTCAAGACAGAGAAGGTCTTCTTTGAGGTGGCAGAGCGCGAGGTGGGAGAGTCGAAGTGGACAACGAAGCAGCTGATAAAGTTTGCGATAAACAACATCACCTCCTTTACCTCGGCACCGATGCAGATAGTTACGGTGTTCGGCATCGTGACCTTTATCATCGGGCTGATAATGGGCTTCTCCACGGTGGTGCAGAAGATAATCGGCGAGTCCGACGCGGGCTTCCCTACCGTTATCATATTGCAGATGCTCACCTCGAGCATTATCATGTTCAGCCTGGGGATAATAGGGTTCTATATCTCGAAGATATATGAGGAGATAAAGAACCGTCCGAGATACATCATACGGGATATAGTAAAACAAAGACAAAGCAACAGAGGAGATAGCAAGTGAGCGAAGCTGAAAAGGAATCCTTTCCTGCAAAACTGAGAAGATACGCACTGCGCTTCGGACGGTGGAACAAGAGCATATATATCGCGGTGTTCCTGGTACCCGTGATCGTGATGTATATTGCCTATGCGCTGTTCGGGGTACACCCTTACGGCGACGGGTCGGTGCTGGTGCTGGACCTCAACGGGCAGTATGTTTACTACTATGAGGCGATGCACGACGCGATACGCGGCGACGGCAGCCTGATCTACGACTGGTCGCGCAACCTTTCGGGAGAGATGTTCGGCATATTCGCCTACTATCTGGCGAGCCCGTTCATGCTGGTGATCTGCCTGTTCCCGAGGTCGGCGATGTGCGGGGCGATAGAGACGATGCAGCTGCTGAAAATAGGAACGGCAGCCGTGACATTCGTGTTCTTCCTGAGAAAGCGTTATTCCCCGTCGAAAACGGCACAGCTGATATTCGGCAGCTGCTATGCGCTGATGAGCTACATGATCGTCGAGCTGATGAACCCCATGTGGCTGGACGGGCTGATCTATCTGCCGCTGATATGCCTGGGAGCGCACAGGCTGATAGACGAGGGAAAGATGGCGGGCTACATCATCCCGCTGGCGCTGATGTTCATTGCGCACTTTTACATCGGGTACATGATCGGGCTGTTTACGTTCATGTATTTTGTGTATATCTGTCTCTCGAAGGAGGGGCGGGTGCTGCCGAAGCATTTTCTGCTGAGGACGCTGCAGGCGATAGCTGCGACTTTGGTGGCGCTGCTGTGTGCGGCGGCGGTGCTGATATCGGTATACAACTCGCTGAAGCTGGGCAAGCTCGAATTCTCGGAGCCGAACTGGGATCTGGCGACGCAGTTCGATTTTCTGACGCTGTTCACCAAGATGTTCCCGATGAGCTATGACACGGTGAACGTTGAGGGTCTGCCGATGATATACTGCGGCAGCATCGCGCTGCTGCTGATACCGCTGTTCTTCATGAACTCGAAGATAGGCATAAAGGAAAAGGTGAGCAGCGGGCTGCTTTCGCTCGCGCTCGTGATATGTATGTATATAAAGCCGATAGACCTTGTATGGCACGGCTTTCAGACACCGAACTGGCTCAACAACAGGTATTCCTTCTGCCTTGCGTTCCTGCTGCTGATAATGGCATACCGCGCCTTTGAGAACTCCGACGGGTTCACCGCAAAGGAGATAGGCGGAGTGTTCTTCGGGCTGTTCATCTTTCTGATCTGGTGCGAGAGGGAGCAGTACGGGCATTTTGCGATCTTCGAGGGGCGGACGCAGAACGGCGAGACGCACGGTGTTATACAGGGCATATGGTTCTCGGCGCTGGCGATAGGGGCATATTTCCTGCTGCTGTATCTGTGGAAGAAATACCGCGGGAAAAAGGCTGTCTCGATAGTCCTGTGCATGGCGGTGCCGCTGGAGCTTATGTTCAATGCTATGGACACGCTGCACAAGATAGACGCTGATGTTGTATACAGCAAATATACGAGCTACGAGCCTTATATGAGCGACACGAGAGAGGCGGTGCAGAGCCTGTCGAGCTTCGATCAGGACCCGTTCTACCGCGTGGAGGCCACCTTCCACAGAACGGTAAACGATCCGATAGGCGCGGATTACCACGGTATATCGCACTCGAGCTCGACGATGAACTCGCCCGTGCTGACTATGCTGCATCAGCTCGGATACGCATACGGCGGGCACTACGTCAAGTACGACGGCGAGACACCGCTGACCGATTCTATCTTCGGCATACGGTATATAATGGACAAGCAGGACTATGACAACTCCGAGCGCTACAAGGACAGCCGCGCCTCGGTGCCCGAGGAGTACCCGCTTGCGACGCATATCTACGAGGCAGAGGCAAGGTATATGTTCTATAAGAACCCGTATGCGCTGAGCCTCGGAACGGTGGCATCGCCCGAGATAATGAACGTTCAGCTGATAGACAGCGACCCGTTCTACAATCAGAACAGGATATACAACGCGCTGCTCTCGCAGGAGAGCAATACAGCCTATTTCAAGCGGATACGCCCCTACGCGAGCTACGATGAGAACCTGCGGCGGGTAGGGCTGACCGACGGCCACACGAAGTATTACTTCCGTGACGAGACAAAGCCCGAATGCCACATAGACTATCTGGTGAGGATGGACAGGGACTCTTATCTGTATATGTATCTGCCGACGGTACACCAGCACAGCTGCAACATCTGGTATCAGAAGGAGAGCGAATATGTTGAGGGCGCAAACAAGATGCTCTCGGCGGGGCAGTTCTTCTCGGGCGACAACTACTCGATACTCAACTTCGGCAAGTTCAGCAAGGGCGAAGAGATAAGAGTGAGGATAACGATAGCGAACAACGAGAAGGAGGGCGTATGGAGCGACGAGGAGTTCTACACGCTCGACATGGACGCATTCGCGCAGTCGGCGGCAGAGCTTCAGCAGCGCGGCTGGCAGCTGACCTCGTGGGAGGACAGGTATGTTGAAGGAAGCTGCACCGCCGAGGAGGGGCAGTACCTGTTCACGACGATCCCCTATGAGGAGGGGTGGTCGGTAACGGTGAACGGCAGGAACGTAAAGCCCGAAAAGGCGCTCGATTCGCTGATCGCGATACCGCTCGATGCGGGCGAGAACACCGTTGCGATGCAGTTCTCACCGAACTACTACACGCTCGGCATCATCATTTCGATATGCGGTCTGCTGATACTGCTGCTGATAGTATTCATCGAATACAAGGACGGCAGACTGATGAGGCGGCTGTTCCTGAAGGCGGAATTCCGAGACAGTGCGTCGGCGGAAAGCAGCGGGAACAGCGAGCTTGCCGTGATAAGCGACGAGACCGAGCCGCCGCCCGCTCCCGAGCAGGCAGCTCCGACGGCAGCAAGGAGCACAAAGCCGACGCAAAACAAAAGCAAAAACAAAAACAGAAACAAAAATATCAACAAAAAGAAAAGGTGACTAACGATGAAGCTGAGGAGAATGCTCCTCACGGCATTTGCCGTGATCGCGGCACTGCTGGCGCTGACCGCCTGCGGCCCCGACAACTACGCGGCACTGCCGATGCAGACGAGCCGAACGACGGCTATATGATGACAAAGCCCGTGCGGGCGCTGAAAGGCGCTTGTGCGGGCTTTTTGGGTCCTGTTGATCTGTTCTGTCAGCAGCGGCATCTGCATATTATACAAAAGTATTACAAGATTCGGTTTGATTTTGTAAATAGGGTTACAATTCGATATCAGTGTTTACAAAATAGTTACAGGCACATTACTTTTTGTTACAATTCCTATGCTATACTCTAAAGCATAGGAGGTTTGTTATGAATAGTTTCATTTCAAAGGCTGTAACTTTTGTGATAACACTGCTTTTACTGGCAGGGTCTGTGCTTCCCGTACAGGCGGCTGAGACTGCAAAGTCCGACACGGCAGCGCTTGCAAAGCCCGTGCTTTCGGAGATAGCGGTATTCTCGGGCAAGTTTGAGCTGGCGCTCGGCAACGCGGGCAAGTACGCAAAAGGGACTAAATTCGAGATCTGGGTGGACGGCGAAAAGACGAGCTCCACGACCATAGAAAAGCTTGCGGACAAGGGATATGTGTTCAACATCTGCGGCGGAAAGAGCTACTTCGCTCCCAAGACCAAGCACTCGGTAAAGGTGAAGGCTGTTACCGCCAAGGCGGAATCGGCATTCTCTGCTGCCTTCACAGCGACGACCAAGAAGAAAACGGTCTACTACGCTGCGGCGGGAAGGACCTATTACAAGCTGAAAAACGGCAAGCTCACCAAGGCAGGCACTCTTTCGGAGGCGGGCTATTTCACCGCAGTGCTTTCCGATGCGAACGGCAAAAACTGCGAGGGCAGGAACACAAAGACAAACACTGCGAAATATATCCTTATAACCGAGGGGAGCTTCAAGAACTGCTATATCTCGGTCTCGGAGGTAAGAAGAAAGACAGAGGAGCAGCTCAATAAGGCGGCTCCCGTCAAGCCTGTGCTGAGTGAGGCATTCATCTCGGCGGATAAGCTCGGGGTGAAGATCGGCAATCTCTCGAAATACAGAGAGGGAACGGTATTCAATGTTTATGTGAACGATGCAAAGCTCAAGACCGTTAAGCTTGCGGCAATAAAGCGCGACGGGTATATCTCGGTATATACCGATGCCGTGAATAATCTGAAAAGCTCGACGAGCTATCTTATCTCGGTCGAGCCCGTATCAAGGCAGCTGACAAGCAGGACGGATAAGCTTTTCATGACAGGCGACACGACATATTTCAGGCTAAAGAACGGCACTGCGCTATACACGCTGAGCGGCGGCAAATTCACTGCCGCGGGCAGCGCGGAGTATGACAGCTTCGGCGAGGGCGAGAGAGTGACCGCAAAGGGCAAGGCGATCGCGGGCAGGAATGCGAAGAGCTATAAGGGCGAATATGTGAAGCTGACGAGCGGCGACTACAAGGGCAAATACGTCAAGGCGAGCGCCGTCGGCAGGATAACCAAGGAGGACACCGCCAAGTACAACAGCCGTCAGGCCAAGATCGACAAGGTCGTGGCATATGCGAAGGCCAACGTCGGCGGAGCTTATGTGAGCTGCGGGACGCGCTACCGTGCTACCGACTGCTCGGGACTGACGATGCTCGCATATCAGCAGATCGGCGTATCGCTGCCGCACTCCGCCTACGGGCAGATGTGCCTCGGCAGACAGGTGAGCGCCTCGGCGATGCAGCCCGGGGATATCATCATCTCAAACGGCTACAACCACGCTATGATGTATGTAGGCAGCGGCATGGTGGTACACGCGATGAACTCCCGCGACGGCATCAGGATGCAGGCGGCTTCAACGGCGATGTACTATAATCCCGTGAATGCTATCGTAAGGATAATCTGAGGATAACACAGATCG
>CAMOFU010000089.1 GCA_946613705.1 uncultured Clostridia bacterium | reverse complement strand
GCTGTAATTTTCTTCGCCGTCGTTTTCTCCGCAGACGTTATTTACAAACAGCAAAGCCGCAGGCAGGATCCTGCGGCCTTTTCAATTATGAGATAGTCTTGCCCTTCTTGTGTACCTGCTTCTTCTCCACAGGCTTGTCCAGCTCGGGATTGTCCTCGAAGATGTCCTCGTCCTCCTTCTTCTTCAGATAGTCGAACTCGGGGTTATCCTCGCCGCGCTGATCGTAGTAAGGCTGGATAACATACTTCCTGATAACGGGATAGCAGTTGAACGCATTGACAAAGCACAAAAACGACAGCGGCCATATCGGCACTATGAAGATCGAGTAGGGATACAGCAGCACCACCAGTCCTGCGACCCAGAGCCAGTTCAGCAGCGTGAACAGCGAGTATTTCAGTCCCAGCGGCACCAGAAAGAATGAGTTTCTCAGTATCTTTATCAGCGAAAGATTGGTCGATGCGATCATCAGATAAATATAAAAGTGCATCATAAAGAACACGATCATAAAGCTTATCGTCAGCACGAACGGCACATACATGAACGACTCCTTCTCAGCCCACGTCATGTATGAGGGCAGCGCAACCACGAAGCCCGCAGTAAAGACAACGTCGATGATGCCCATTATCAGCCCCTGCTTGAAGTTCTTCTTGAAGGTATCAAAGAAATCCGCGATCACAAAGGCATTGCGCTCCTGTGAGTAGTTGCGGCATATCTTCGTTATCGCCGTCGTCGCGGGACCGAACAGCACCGCCGTGATAAGCCCGAGCAGCAGCGGTGTGTAGCTGCCGAACTTTCCTACCAGATACCACCCTACCAGTATCGGTATAAAGATCACAAAATAGATAAAATTCAGCTCGATAAGCGTCCAGAATCTCCTGCCGTAGATCTCGAAGAATTTGAAGATCCCCTTCTTCTCTCTCGGCGGTCTTGCAAGGCCTCTCGGCCTGTAGTTGTATGCCATGTGTTTACTCCTTTTTCTTAAACTTCCCTAAAAGCCGTATCTACAGATCATATCTCAGCCGCGATCAGCAGCGACGTGATGCAGTCAACAGCTGCCGAAACAGCCACAGCAGCCTCCAGTGCCGCAAATCTTGCAGCATAGCTGCGAAAATGCTCGCTCAGCCCGAGGCACTGCCTGTCTATCAGCATCACCCTCAGCAGCCGCCCCGACATCTTCACGGCCTCCCTCGCGGCAATGCACAGCGCATAGCAGGATATCACCGCCGCAGGCACTATCAGCAGTATCACGAACGGCAGCCTCCCCCGCGGCGTGCTCACATAAGCCTGCGAAAGGATCAACCCCAGCCCCGACCCTCGGTATAGCAGCACCGCCAGCTCGGGCAGCTGCCCCAAAGCCGAAAAGCCCAGCAAAAACTCCGCCGTCACGAACAGCGTGCTCACAAAAAACGAATCGAGGAGCAGGTGCGCAAAGTCAGCCGTTTTCCTGAAGCTGATGTGATCCCTCGTCGCCGCCCCGAGCAGCTCTACCGTCCCGTCCGACATAAAGCAATACGAGAGTGTCCCCAGTATCACCCCGAGCATCAGCACCCCTGCCATAAACGCAAAAGCCGCATCAATGTCCCTAAGCCCCGTCCTTGCGTTCCTGTACTGCATAAACATCACTCCAAAGCATCAATTATCCGATACTTAATGTTATGCAGACAAGCAGGGAATGATTACTGTATTCCTGTTCTTATTGCTTCACTTCGCCAGCTCGTATGCCCGCTTGGTGCAGGCCTTGCAGCATTCCGCGACCGTCCTTTCAAGCTCGCCCTCGCGCAGCTTCTCCAGCCCCGCGATGGTCGTGCCGCCCTTTGAGGATACCATCGTTATAAGCTCCTCTATCGTCCTTCCGCTGTCGGTAATCATCTTCGCCGAGCCGATCAGCGACTTGGCAAACAGCTCCGTCGCCGCTCCGCGGTCAATGCCCACACTGTCCGCATAGTCGATGAATGCCTTCGCGTAAAGATAGATGAATGCGGGCGACGAGCCGTTTATCGCTATGATCTCCTTCATCTTGTCCTTGGGTATCACACTGTATATCCCGCAGGCTCCGAAGATGCTGCATACCAGCTCAAACTCCGCGTCCGTCACCGAATCGCTCCTCGAAAGCGCCGTGGCTCCCTCGCCGAGCAGCAGCGGTGTGTTGGGCATCACCAGCACTACCTTCGCTCCCTCACGGGTCCTTGACGCGATGTGCTCATCGGTTATCCCCGCGCAGATCGACACCAGCACCGTCTCCTCCGAAACAGCGCCGCTTATCTCGTCAAGCACCTCGTCCAGCTGCTGCGGCTTCACCGCAAGGAACACATACTTGCAGCATCTCACAGTCTCGGCTCCGTTTTCACATACCTTCGCACCGAGCTCCGCCGCACGTTCTGCCGCAGGCTCATAGCTGTCGCACGCATACAGCGCGATGCTGTCCCCGAGCGTGCTCCCCGCTATGCCCTTCATGATAGCATAGCCCATGTTGCCCGCTCCGATAAACCCTACATTTGTCATATATCTATCAGCTCCGTTCATAAATAACATATACCAAAACAAACACTTATCCTATTATACTACATCCCGATAAAAAAATCAAGTCACTAAAACACAATTGACAAGGATTATAAAAACATCCTGCAATATTCCCGAAAAAATCTTGCACACCCCCTTGACAAGCGTGTGCATATCGTGTATAATGTATATATCAAGCATATACAATTCAGGTGATCACTATGGATATTATCATTTCAAACTCATCTGACGCACCGATCTATGAGCAGATCGTCTCACAGATCAAGGCGCAGATAATGAGCGGGCAGCTTGCGGAGGGGGACGCTCTTCCGTCAATGCGTGCGCTCGCTCAGTCAATGCGGATAAGCGTGATAACGACCAAGCGTGCCTACGAGGAGCTCGAGCGCGAGGGCTTCATCGAGTCCTATACGGGCAGGGGCAGCTTCGTCAGGCGGCAGAACCGCGAGCTTGTCCGCGAGGAATTTTTAAGGCAGACCGAGCAGCTTATGACTCAGGCTTGCGAAAAAGCCCGCACAGGCGGCATCTCCCGCGAAGAGCTGCACGAGCTTCTTGACCTTATCTATGACGGAGGAGAATAAAATGGCTGATTACGAAAACGCGATCGAAATATCGGGACTTACCAAGAAATACGACGGCTTCACTCTTGATAACATCTCGTTCAATGTGCCCCGCGGCAGCATCATGGGCTTCATCGGGCAGAACGGCGCAGGCAAATCCACCACGATCAATTCCCTGCTGGGCATAATCAGACCCGACAGCGGCAGCATAAGGATATTCGGAAAAGACCTGAAAGAAAACGAAACAGAGATCAAGCGAGATATCTCGGCAGTGTTCGACGAGCTCCCGTTCCACGAGCAGCTCAATGCCCGCACGCTCGACAAGATGCTCCGCAGAATATTCAGCGGCTGGAGCAGCGAGGTCTTCGGCAGCTACCTCGAACGCTTCGCACTTCCCTCCAAAAAGCCCTTCTCCAAGTTCTCAAAGGGCATGAAGATGAAGCTGCAAATAGCTGCTGCCCTCTCCCACGGCTCAAAGCTGCTTATTATGGACGAAGCTACCACAGGGCTCGACCCCGTTGTCAGGAACGAGATACTTGATATCTTTATGGAGTATCTGCAAGACGAGGATAACTCTATCCTTATGTCCTCGCATATAACCTCCGACCTTGAAAAGATAGCCGACTGCGTGACCTTTATCGACAGAGGAAGGATACTCCTCACAGGCTATAAGGACGATATACTTGAATCCCACGGGATAATGAAGCTCGGCAAAAGCGATTATCCCTCCGTTGCCAAAGAGGATTTCATCTCCGCCCGCGTCACCGATCACAGCGCCGAGCTGCTCGTCGCCGACCGCGCCGCCGCCGAAAAGAAATACTCGGGTGCCGTGATAGACACAGCCACACTTGACGATATAATGATCTACTATGTGAACCGCGAAAAAAAGGAGTGGAGATGAATGAAGGGATTAATGATAAAGGAGCTTTACCTCACCCGAAAATTCCGTATCATCACCCTTGTGGTCTATCTGATACTGGCAATGCTGTGTATCCTCGTCAAGCTCTCGGCAGTGTACGGAAACATCGCAAAGCTCTCGGGCGGCATACCCGACAAGGTCAGCAGCTGGATGTATTATATCATGGTGTTCGGCGGAGCGGTGATACTGTTCGCTTCCGTCACCGACTGCATAATCCCCGATGAGAAGAGCGGCTTCCGTGTCTTCGAGCACACCCTGCCCCTTTCCGAGCGCAGCATAGTCGGGGCGGTCTATCTTACAAATCTCTGCTGTCTCGGTGTCGCAACAGTGCTTGCATATATCGGCCTGCTCATCGCAGACCTTATATTCGGCAGAGAGTTCAATGCTAAATACCTGCTCTATATCCTGGCTATCGGCTGTGTTATGTATACAGTAAAGGCGATGCAGGAGGCAGTGACCTATCTGGCACGCAGACCCGGGGCAGCAACACTTGTGACCAATGTTTTCTTTACGGCGATCTATCTGGGAGCAGCCTTCGGTCTGAGCGGCTGGATGAACAGCTATTACAACAGCTACGGCATAGACCTCTACGATATGAACGAGGCTGAGCGTGAGGCGGCGCTCGATGCGCTGGGCATCGGCGAAGGACAGGTAATATCTCGATTCTTTCAGGATGAAGTGATGAGAGTTGTCCGCTGGCTCGGCGATAACAGCTGGTGGCTGATACCGACCGCACTGCTCGGGCTGACTGCGATCAGCTTTTTCATCAGCGTCAAGGCACTTAAAAGGAGGGGCGCAAAATGACAGGAATGCTGTATAAAGACCTGCGTACAAACAGCAGGTGGGTGAAGATCATATTGCTGATACTGATATTCTTCAACGTTGTGATGTCCTTTATGCTGTGCATCGGCGACGATGACATCGGTGCTACCAAAAACAAGCTTTTTATGACACTCTTTTTCGGCGGCTCCGCAGCTATCTCATTTATGGTCGTGGGTGCCTTCGCGCTGAATTTCGTCCAGACCGACGAGCGCAAAAAGTGGGGCTGTTACGTCACGGCTGTCCCGAACGGCATCGCAAAGCAGGTCGTCGCAAAATACATCTTTGTGGCACTGTCGGTGCTTCTCACCCTTGTCATCTGCGGGATCACCAATCTCGTCACCCGCTCGCAGATAGAAACGGCTCCCGATATCTCGGGCATCATCATCACCCTTGCAGCGATCTCCCTGATAATGCGCTCGGTCGAGCTGCCCTGCATCACCGCCTTCGGCACAAAGATCGGTACTCAGGTCAAGGGCGGACTTATGGCGGTCATCATTCTTGCCGTGCTGATCTACGGTCTCTTCGGCGATCTCAGCTGGATAGGCTCCGAGGACGATTTCTGGGAGAGCTTCTTCAGGCTCATTCAGGATCTCGATTTCAACAGACTGAGTCTGATACTTCTCGCCGCTGCAGTTCCTCTCTACTGCATATCCTGCTTCATCTCAACAAAGCTGTTCCTCGGCGGCATCGAACGATTGGATAAATAATAAAAAGCAGCACCCCTTCAGACTCTCCTGACGTCCGAGGGGGTGCTGTCTTATATTCTGTGTTCGGCTTATTCCGCAAGCATATCGCTCATCGAATACAGCCCCGCGCTCCTGCCGCTGAGGAATACCGCCGCATTGACAGCCCCGACTGCAAATACCGACTTGCTGTGAGCCTCGTGCTTCAGAGTTATCACCTCGTCACGGCCCGCAAAGATTATCTCGTGCTCGCCGACGATCGTGCCGCCGCGGATAGAGTGCATCCCTATCTCTGTCCTGCTGCGCTTTGCCCGCACCGAATGGCGGTCGTAAACGTATGTATAGGGCTTGTCCAGCTCGCTGTTGATCGCGTCCGCCAGCATGATGGCAGTTCCGCTCGGCGCATCGAGCTTCTGATTGTGATGCTTCTCAACGATCTCGATATCGAACTGCCCGCCGAGCACCGAGACCGCCTTCTTCGCCAGCTCCGCCATCAGGTTGATGCCCAGCGACATATTGAAGGTGAAGAACACGGGCACCTGCTCTGCCGCCTTGTGTATCTGCTCTATCTGCTCCTTGCTGTAGCCCGTGGTAGCCACCACCACAGGCACCCCGTTCGTCAGGCAGTAGCCGAGCATATCGTTCAGCACCGACGGGTGCGAGAAGTCAATGATGACATCGGGCTTTTCCGTCAGCTCCGCAAATGTCGCATATACAGGGAAATCAGCCGCACCGCTTACCTTGTCTATGCCCGCGATCACCGTGCAGTCGTCCCGTCCGCTCACGATGTCCGCGATCACTCTGCCCATATGTCCGCAGGCACCGACTATTACTATCCTCGTCATATCATATCTTCCTTTCCGTTTCTCCTATGAAAAAGGGGCAGACCGAGCCGCCCCGTTATCTCATATCACCTTTTACTTTACGCTTGCAACTCCCGCAGCCTTCATGGTCGCCTCGAGCTTTGCCTTGTTGGCATCGCTCATCTCCGAAAGCGGCATTCTGCAAGGCCCTGCCTTGAAGCCCATAACATTGAGCGCGTGCTTTACAGGTATCGGGTTCACATCACAGAACAGATCCTTCGCCAGCTGCTGCACCTTGAACATCTTCCTCCTTGCCTCGGGGTAGTTGTTTTCAAGACAGAGCGTTGCGATCTCATGCGTCTCAAACGGCATAACGTTCGACAGCACCGAGATAACTCCCTTTGCTCCCAGCGCCATTATCGGGATTATCTGATCGTCGTTGCCCGAATAGATATCCAGCTCGTCACCGCAAAGCGCCGCTATCTGCGCGATCTGGCTGATGTTTCCGCTCGCCTCCTTGATAGCCACGATGTTCGGTATCTTCGCCAGCTCAACACAGGTCTCGGGAGTGATGTTCACACCCGTCCTCGAAGCCACGCTGTATACGATGATAGGCAGAGATACGCTCTCTGCGATCATACGATAGTGCTTGATGAGCCCCGCCTGCGAAGCCTTGTTGTAGTAGGGCGTTACCAGCAGCAGTGCATCTGCACCGAGCTGCTCCGCCTCCTGCGAAAGATGAACAGCATACCTTGTGTCGTTCGAGCCTGTGCCTGCGATAACAGGTATCCTGCCCGCAGTCCTCTCAACGGCGAACTTGATGCACTCGATGTGCTCCTCGTCAGACATCGTTGCGCTCTCACCTGTCGTTCCGCAAATGATGATCGCGTCTGTGCCGTTGTCGATGTTGAAATCTATCATGCGGCCCAGCTCCTCAAAGTTGATCGAGCCGTCATCAAAGAACGGTGTCGCAATGGCAACGCCCGCGCCGGTGAAAATCGTCTTCTTCATAAGTTATTCCTCCTTTCGGGAAGCCTGCTGCTCCCGAAATCTCATATTGTTTTCGACAAGCTCCTCAAAGCTTACAGGAGCATATCCGTTTATCATGCAGCCCGCATTGAAGGCGTGCTGCCCGCGTTCTCCCGCGGTCATGAACCTGTATACATCGTTTGTATCAGCGTGAATGTGCCCGTAGATATGATAGCTGCCGTGATACATACCGTACCAGTCGGCGATGGGATAGTGGCTCAGGAACAGCACCCTCCCCTCGCTTTGCAGATACCTCAGATGGCAGCACTCTGCAAAAAGCGCCTGCGCCTGCGCGGAGCTGATTATATTCCTGTCGTGATTGCCGTAGATCAGATGCTTGCGCCCGCGCAGCTGACTGATGTATCCCTCTGCGCGGATATCCTTTCCGCAGGTAACATCACCCAGTATCCACACATCGTCATCGTCCTTGACCCTGGCATTCCACAGCTCACGCATTCTCTCGAACATATCCGCTGCATCAATGAACGGGCGGCGGTCGAAGCGGACAGCATTCTCATGACCGAAATGAAGATCAGCAGTAAACAGATCCATACCGCCTCGTCCCTTCCCCGTATTCAGTCGGATTATCAGTCAAAATACCCTTTTGCAGCCAGCAGCTCAGCCAGCAGAACAGCACCGCCCGCAGCACCTCTCAGCGTGTTGTGCGAAAGGCATACGAACTTGTAGTCATACTGGGTATCCTCGCGCAGTCTGCCGATGGATACTGCCATGCCGCCCTCAAGATCGCGGTCGAGCTTGGGCTGCGGCCTGTTGTCCTCCTCAAAGTAGTTAAGGAACTGCTTGGGCGCAGAGGGCAGCTCCAGCTCCTGCGGAACACCTGAAAACCTCTTCCAGCAGTCCAGAATCTGCTCCTTGGTGGGCTTCTTCTCAAAGCTTACGAATACCGCCGCCGTGTGTCCGTCCGATACGGGAACTCTCAGGCACTGCGCCGTGATCGAAGGCTCCGTCGCGGGAACGATCTTGTCTCCCTCGATGCTGCCCCAGATCTTCAGCGGCTCCTTCTCGCTCTTCTCCTCCTCACCGCCGATGTAGGGGATAACGTTGTCGATTATCTCGGGCATCGTCTCAAAGGTCCTGCCTGCGCCCGAGATCGCCTGATATGTGCATACCAGCGCCTTCGTTACCTTGTACTCGTCCATCAGCGGAGCAAGTGCGGGAACATAGCTCTGCAGCGAGCAGTTCGACTTGACTGCGATAAAGCCCCTCTTCGTGCCGAGACGCTTTCTCTGTGCCGCGATGATCTCGATATGCTCGGGGTTGATCTCGGGTATCACCATCGGAACATCGTCCGTGAATCTGTGCGCCGAGTTGTTCGATACGATCGGGCACTCCGCCTTAGCATATCTCTCCTCAAGAGCCCTGATCTCGTCCTTCTTCATATCAACAGCGCAGAAGCAGAAGTCAACCATCGAGGCGATCTTCTC
>CAMOFU010000088.1 GCA_946613705.1 uncultured Clostridia bacterium | reverse complement strand
CTTTTTCAAAAGGGTCTCCCCCAACAAGTCCCGCAGGCAGTAAAGATAAATTATCGTTTATGGCGATACGCAGCAGGATCGGGGCGTGATTTTTTGATGGAATTATTTCTTTTTTTTTATGAAATAATTTCTTAACATCTTGACAAAAAGTATAAAATTTGATATAATATAATTGTATAACTATCTATGGCTTTAGTTGAGCTTTGCCGATTTCTGACCAATTTTACCATTTGGTCAAATATTTGGCTTTGTCAATCGTTGAGTTGGCCTGACCTTATATGTTGATAAGAGCAACAAAGCAGCAGGTGTATTACGATCACAGGGTCCGCGAGGATCTGCAATATGTTATTTTTGAAAACGGGGTGAGAATGATGAAGGGGTTTGAAATGACGTTATACAATGCATATAAGGCGATCCGCAGGAGCAGGCACATATTTCAGGACAGCTCATGAAATAAAACTATGACAGACAAGGGGTGATACCTATGGATGATATCAAAGAAGAAGTCATCGATCGGGAACCGCCCCAAAAGGATCCGCCAAAAAAGCCGAAGAAAAAGCGGACGGCAAAAAGCTATGCGATCTCATTTTTGATAAAGGCAGCGATAACCGCAGCCGCTCTGTGGGTGCTGCTTTACTGGATCGTCGGTGTTTATGTCTGCCACAACAATTCGGCTTACCCGATGATAAAGGACGGCGATCTCTGCATCACATATCGGCTCGGCAAGTTCGTGCAGGGCGATGTGATAGCCTATAAGCTAAACGGCGAGATCAGGTTCGGACGGGTCATCGCGGTCGGGGGTGACAGCGTAAACATACAATCCGACTATGTGACTGTGAACGGCTACGGCATTTTTGAAAACACGCTGTATCCCACCACCTCAGAGGGAGCAGGCATCACGTTCCCTTATACAGTATCGGAAAACTGCGTTTTCGTGCTGAATGACTACCGAAGCGACATTTCGGACAGCCGCACATACGGCGGGATAAGTCTTGACGATGTGCAGGGCAAGGTAGTTTTCATCATGCGGAGACGCGGTATATAAGCAATAGAATTATCAGGAGGAATTTTAATGAAAAGAATGAAACGAATCGCAGCCGGCGCGGCTTCGCTGGCAATGATCGCTTCTATGGCTCTTTCAATGCCTTTGGGGGCGAGTGCGGCAGGGACACAGTATACTGCTGGTTTAACTAATGCTACTGATGGAACTAATCCTGTAAGCCAGAATACTACCACTATCGACAAATATCTTGTCATGGACGTTAACGCAAATGTCCCTAATGCCAGCTTTGACTTCTCAATTGCTCCGTATAACAGCGAAGCTGATGAGAAAGCTGTAATTACTGCGGCATCGGATTCAAACCTTGCTGTTATCAACGGTGTTACAGCACAGACCAGCGGAACACTTGATTTCAAGGCAAATGATGCTGCAAACACAGGGTCGGCTACGGCAGGAGTAGTTGCATTTGCACAGAGTGATACATCCAATACAGTAACAGAAGGTGCTAACGGTGCTGATACAGCTGTTGTATGGCAGGATAACACCTCCGCTAACGAGAAGTATGCTAAAAAGACACTGACCCTTGATTTCAGCACAGTGCAGTTCACAGAACCGGGTGTTTACCGTTATCTTATAACCGAAACAGGCACCAATCAGGGCGTTACAAACGATATAGGGGTAACTACAGCAGGTCAGAGTACTTATAGAACTCTCGATGTATATGTTGAGGATTATGCAGGGTATCTTGCCGCTAAAGAAGCTGCAACTGCTGGCAGCACATCTGGATATACGGCAGTTAATGGTAAGGAGTTACTTATTACCGGCTATGTTCTTTATGATGGAAAGCACGATGATGCTCCTGCTAAAGCAGGCGGGAATGTTGAAAAGAGCACAAGCTATACAAATGCCTATGCTTCTCAGGATCTGACCTTCGGCAAGATCGTAACAGGCAATCAGGGTTCAAGAGACAAGTACTTCAAGTACACAGTGGTCATCGGTAATATCACAGCAGAAAACACAAAGATGACTGTTGACCTGTCACTGGCAGATACCGCTGTTCCCGCTTCTCCCAATTCTGCTACCGATACAGCTTATGCAGGCAAGACAAATCCTGCCGAGCTGGTCGCAGATACGACAAAGACAATAGCTGCTAACGGCTATAAGGTCGAAACTGTGACAACGGGCGAAGCACCTAATACCGTAACTACCTATAAGATCACCGCTGAGTACTATCTGCAGCACGGTCAGTATATCACTGTTCAGGGACTTCCCAAAGAGACGACTTATACAATAACCGAAGCTGCTGAGGATTACACAGCCGCCAACGGCATAACTGACGCTCTCAGTACTCTCAACTGGGACGGCACGGAAGGCAATGATGCTCTTTCCGATCCCACGAACGGCACTATTGACAACAAAGACATTCACACCGGTTTCACAAACACTCGTGAAGGCACGATCCCCACAGGAGTTATCCTTGCTGTTGCTGCGCCTGCGGGAGTCGGCTTGGCTGCGATCGGCGGTATCGCTTATCTGCTTATCAGGAACAAGCGCAGAAAAGCCGAGGAAGAATAAGCTGCCTTGCTGAAATTCTGGAAAACAATGAATATCCTCTATGAGCGCCTTGTTCTGATCGTGCTGGTGCTTGTGCTGCTTGTCGTGATGTGGTGTATGTACGATAATTATTATGTGTACAGCCACACACTGAGCAACGACCTTTCAAGATACAAGCCGGGTCAGGGCAATGCCGCGAATGAGGAACCCCCCATATCCGATGATATGGTCGCATGGATCACCATTGACGGCACGAACATTGATTATCCCGTCATGCAGGGCAAGGACAATGTGAAATACCTCAATACCGATCCCTTCGGGATGTATTCGCTGTCGGGGAGCATTTTTCTCGACAGCAGGAATGCACCCGACTTCACCGATGATTATTCGCTCGTTTACGGACACCATATGGAATACGGGCGGATGTTCGGGGCGCTGGACGATTTTCTGGATAAGCCCTATCTGAACAGCCATTCATCGGGAACACTGATTATCGGCAAAAATGCCGAAAAGACCTACGGGCTTACTGTATTCGCAAGTATGAAAGCGAGTGCAAAGGACGAGGCTGTATTTGACCCCGGCGAGGGCGACATACGGCAGTTCATCAAGGAGCATTGTGAGACTTATGCGGCAGATACAGGTCAGCGTATCCTTGCGCTGTCTACCTGCGCGGAGGGCGACTCCGTGACAAGAACACTTGTATTCTGCTATATCAACGATCGAAAACATGATTAGGAGAGTGAGTTTATGAGAAAAATGAGGAGTTTGATATGCCTTACGGCTATATGCTTGCTCTCCTGTTTTGTTTTGCCTTTTTATGAGATAAGGGCTTTGGCGTATGTTACGCTCGAAGCCGAGATCCCCGTTTCATGCCTGAATATTACAGATGACAAAGCACATACCTATAAAATTAAAATTGAATCCGAAAACAATTATTCCCCCGCGCCCAAGTCGGATACTCTTGAGGTGACCGAGGACGGCACAGGGAAATTTGAAATAGAGATCAGCGAACCCGGGACCTTTGTTTACAGAGTCTATGAGCAGCCCGGAGATGATCCCGAGATCGAATATGACTCAAGTGAATATGATGTTACAGTGTTTGTTGAGGACGTTTCCTCAGACGTGCTCCGCTATGCAGTCTCGGCTACAGCCGCAGGCACCGATGAAAAGCCCGATAAGATCGAATTCAGGCACAAGGTGCTCGGCGACGGCGGCACACCCGAACCTCCCGCCCCTGTAGTATCCTCCGAACCGCCGAAGGAAGCTGACAGCACGGGCAACCCGATAACAGGCTTTATCAACAGCATTATCATCGGGAACAGCATTTCAGCTCATATATTCAGATCGGTGTTTATTATATCTCTTTTATCAGTGATTTCTATATTCCTTTTCAAACGGGAAAAGAACGAGGAGGAAGATAAGAATGAAGAATAGATACAGCGGCATAATAAAGCGAATTGTCAGCGGACTGTCCGCAGCCGCTTTGATGACAAGCAGTATTGTGCCCTTTGAGCCGCTTACTTCAAGTGCCGAGGCGGCACATACTATAAATGTGTTCGATATCGACCTGAAGGCGGGTGCTGACTATTACGGCACCTATACGCCCGATTCTCCTGCGCCCAAAGGGCAGACCGCTTTGGACGGAGTATACGTCTGGAAGGCCGATAATTCCAATTCGGGACATAAATTCGTTTATAACATCAAGCTGTCGATATCGGGAGAAGGCAACAGCAGCGACGGCGGCGAAATGACCGATAAGCAGTTTATAAAGATAACGATACCCGAGCATATATTAAAGTTCAAGGATCCGAGCGATACGAGTGCTACAGATACGGTCGAGATGCCTGTTCCTGCGGAAAGCGAGCTCGAATACAAGCTGGTGAACGGTGAAAAGCAGTATGCAAGCGACCATGAGTTTGTATATGAGTACAATGAAGCTGATCATTGTTATGTTATTTATAATATAGCTCCTGTTTCTGCGGGAGTTGTATATGAATTCCCTATCGCCTATGTAATGAATAAAAACACATGGGAGTATCAGGACCTCGGCGGCTCCGAGCCGTTCGCGGCACATCTTGAACTGGCTTCATGGGAGAAGGAGCACTACGATACCAAGCAGAAACTTGAGCAGGACACAAGAAAGATACCTGTCTATATCGACACGGGCGCTAAAATAACAAAAACTGTCAAGAAAGCCGACGCAGTGCTTATTGACGCTGATGAAGCTAAAAAGAAAATGGGGCTTTCTGATGACCTTGACCCAACCTATAAATATGTTGTCTGGTCTGTGACTTCTGACATTTCCGATGTAACGCAGAGGTATTCTGTCAAGCTGGAGGATACCGCAACAGCTATCACAGGAAACAACGGAACAAGCATCAGCGGCGAAGTCGCTGCTGTAAAGCTGGGCAGCACGGTCTATACAAGCGATTTTGAAAACTGTCTGGACAGCGGGCTGACTGCCTCGGGCAAAAGGACGGATTATGTCCTTACGAGATACAGCAGGTCAGAGGTCGAAGCTCTGGACGAGCTGGAAAAGCCTGCGGTCTACTCCGCTACCAACGATGCAGCTGTGACACTTACCCCTGCCGACGGGCAGGATGCTGCCACGGTGCAGAACGGAAATGCCGCTTTTAAATACGAGCTCAAAGACCCCGAATGGAAGCCTTTGGATGTAGGCTATACTGCTGACAAATGGGGACTTTACAACAACGGAAAGAGCCGTGTTTCAAACAAGAGCAATATATCGAGCTACGAAATGAACAAGCTGGCGGAAGGCGAAGACATTTCGGGATTGCAGTATGAAACGAGATCGACGGCTCATGCCTATGGCAAGACCATTGCAGACCTTAACGACGAGATCGGTTCACTGGTCACCACGGATAACGAGAACGGTACCATCACTGTTACGGCAGGCAACAGGAGCTATGTCTTCACTGCCGATTCCGACACCTATACCCTGAACGGCGAGAGCAGGACGATAAGCAGCAGCTATAGTCTTCCGCTTTCAAAGCTCGATATGCATAGGATCGTTGCGCAGGATATAGCAGACAACTATTACGGTCAGAGGCCTCTTGACTATTGCTTAGAAGACAAAACATTCAGATTATCGGATATAAACGATACCTCTGTTGTAACAACTCTCGGCAAAGATGATTATAAGATCGACAGTGTTGATTACCGTTATCTTGTAAGGCAGTATATCTATGATACAGATAATATGGAGTTCAGCGCAGGATCCGACAACGAGTATATAGATGATGCAGCACAGAACGAGCTTGAGTTCTACGCTTATGTTGACGGGGCTGAAACGCCTGTGCGCGTCGGCAGCTATAACGTGCTGACAAAAGCCGCGGAGATAGAAAGAGACGATCTTGTAAGCTCGCTGACAGGAAGCAGGATCACCTTCGCCGATGATGCCGTTATAACGGGATATCAGATAAAGACCTCGAACAAATATTTCTATGTTGAGCTGGTGACCAAGCCGAGCATAACGCTGAGATCATCCTCCGTTGTGAAGCCTGTCATTAAGGATATCGTTGATAATCCCACAACGAAAGAACAGAAAGCAGCTGTAAACAATACCTGCAACTGGACGGTAAAAAACGGCGATACGGTGCTGCTTGATGCCGATAAGACAGGCACGGACTATATAGCTGATATAGTCAGGACATCGAACATCAGCAAAAAAGCCCTCGGAGAGAAGACCTATATCACAGGTCAGGACGGCAAGACCTACCGCAGCAGCAATGATACGCTGGCAGGACAGTATAAGCTCGCATGGCAGTCGAAGATATCCGAGACTGCCGACGGCGTTGAGATAAACGGTGAGCTGGCCAACAATGTGCCTGTTGCACAGCAGTCGGGTATTTTCTACGATCTTCTCCCCTCACACAGCGATATCATCGAGGGCAGTGTGAATGTATATGCCGATGCCAACGGTGATGTGAACGCAAAGACAACACCGCTCCCGCCCTCTTCGTTTGAGGTCCTTGACAGGATAGATGATTACAACGGCTCGGGAAAGAAGCTGCTTATCATCAAAGTAAATGCTCCCTGCACCACATCGTACACAGTGACCTACGTTACTGTCCATTCTCACGAGGATATCCAGGATTACGGTTCCTTCGCGCTCAATTCAGTCGCATATCAGACAGGCAATGCCGATATAGGCGACGGCTATCCCGATGACGGCGGAAACTATGCGATCTCCATGTCTGCATATATGAAGGGGCTTGACCCGGATAACGGAACAGCCAAAAGATTTATCTATGCAGAAGCGACCGAGGATATTCTTGCGCTTTTCCCCACCTCGTCGGGTATCTATAAAAAGGTAGCTACACAGAATGACCCTACTTACAGAAAGTCAGGGGTCGTTCATAACGGCGAGACATATACCTACAGCATTCGTATGCAGAACGATTCCTCGACCAGAGCAACGGATATAGCGATACTGGACTCGATCGAAAACTACAGGACCGTGGCGGAAACCGGCCAAACGATCAATTCGGGTCTGAAACGTGACCGCGACTGGAAAGGCACTGTCGTTTCGTTCGACCTTAAAGGCTTAGAGGATAAAATGGGCGCTGCAAAGGGCGACCTGAAGCTTATCCTCTACACGGGTACGGAGCCCGTTGACCTTGACAATGCGAATTATTCCGAGGTTGAAAACAGAAAGTATATCCTTTACAAGATACTCGGAGAGACT
Organism: uncultured Clostridia bacterium; assembly: GCA_946613705.1. Taxonomy (GTDB): domain Bacteria; phylum Bacillota; class Clostridia; order Oscillospirales; family Ruminococcaceae; genus FB2012. The sequence goes on along the minus strand of CAMOFU010000088.1, from coordinate 1,645 downwards.
GCCAAAGCAGAAGCAGCAGCTGCCGGTCTCAGTGAAGCTGAAAAGACAGCAGCCGATGCGACTGCCCAAAACTGGCACGTTGCCGACGACCTGAAGGAGCCCGCGAATGTTGACCTGTCGGAGGTCACCGCATTTATCGTATATACGGGAGAGCACTTTGTTCTTCCGAAGGGGGACAGCTTATCCTTTACGGTAAAAATGAAGGCACCGGATAATGTGGCCATCACCGAGGACGCAGACCCCGAAAACGGGGTATTCCTTGAAACACCCAAGACCTTCAATAACATTTACCGTTCCTTTACAGCTACGCCTGATACAGCAAACGTTAAGACCTATTTCTATACGCATTACGATTATACGCAGCTTGAGTACAGCACGGTGGGGACCGTAAAATTTACCAAGCGTGATGCCGAAACGGACGAAGCGGTCGCAGGAGTAACATTCAATCTGTCGGGCATTTCCGATTACGGTACGGTCTACAACGAAACGCTTGTCTCTGACGGCAACGGTATCGTGACCTTTAAGGGGCTGGAGCGCGGAACATACCAGCTTATCGAAAGCATCAGCGATGACGGTCATTTGCTCGATACAACACCGAGAAAGGTGAGGATCGACCCGCAGGGCGCATTTACGTTCCTGAAAATAGACGGCACGCCGATGCTGACTGTCGATGAAGACGGCAACGTCGTGAACTTCGATTCTGACGATGAGGATATTGAAGTTGATGGGCAGGGCAATTTCTCGCTGAAAAACGATCCGAGATATCACGGCGACCTGAAATTTAAAAAGGTCGATTCTCTCAGCGGTGAGGGTATCGGCGGGACAAAGTTCACACTCAGCGGAACTTCTGTTTACAATACTGTCTATGATAATATCGAAGCCGAGAGCGACGGGGAAGGCAATGTAGTGTTCGAGAACCTTGAAAAGGGCACATACACGCTGAAAGAAACAGTCGTTTCCGACGGCTATCTTCCGCCTGTGAACAACGAGTATGAGGTCACAAGCACGGGAACGAGAGATCTGGTATTCAAGATCACAGGTGAAAATGCCGTCAATGCGGGCACGGAGTATCAGATAAGAAACACCCCTGCTGCGGAAATGACCCTGCAAAAGGTCGATGCTATCACAAAGGATACTCTTGATGACGCAGAGTTTACGCTTACGGCAGACAGCAGCCTTGACTCGGTTATCCGAAATGCGGTCAACAAGCTGCCGAACACTTTATGGACAGAGTCGGACGGAAAATGGGTGCAGACTGTCAGCGGCGGCTCGGCAGGCAGGTATGCTTTCAGCTGTCTGCCCGAGGGAACGTATACGCTGAAGGAGACCAAAGCGCCTGCACACTTTGCCGAGAACACGCAGGAATACACGATCAAGGTCGTTAAAAGCGCCGACGGCAAAAGGCTCGTTATAGAGCTGCCCGAGGGAAAGCCCGAATGGGAGTATATCAGGCTTGAAAACGGCGAATTTGTGCCTGCAACAGCCGATACCGCAGCTTATCAGCGTCTGAACAACACCGAGGTCTATGAGGACGGCAAGACGGTCGTTAAGTCGTGGGTAGGCGGTGTTGACGGCAGTTTCCCGTCTTTGCATTTGAGTACGGAGAAGCCGGTAAGCGCCCGGACAAGCCCTTTTACGGGGGCGG
>CAMOFU010000087.1 GCA_946613705.1 uncultured Clostridia bacterium | reverse complement strand
CACGAGGACGGTCTTGGCAGCAGCGTAGATATGTGCGTTTTTATTCACGCTATTGTCCCAAGGCGTGTGGAGTGTGTTATCCTGATGTCGCGGATAAATGAATGACCGACGAAAAAGCGCTGTGTTTCAGTTCCTTATATTACAGCAGTTTAAATCATTGAAATAAGTTCAGACGGCAAAAGTGGTTCGGGATGCGGTGAACAGTATCGACACAACAGAGACATTGTCTGAATAAGTCGGGAACGCGGCTTAACACCTGCTTGATAACAAAAAAATAACAATATGATCAAAAATCAAAAATAAAAAGACTGTATGCCTTACCATCGCGGCAAGGCATACAGTCTTTATGTGTTTTTATGATCGAGCTCCTTTAGTGTCCTGCACACTGCGGCGGAAATGATCTCGACAGCGCCTATAGATAAAAGCAGCTTGGCACAGGCGGCAAGAGTTGAGCCTGTTGTGTGAACATCGTCAACAAGCAGCAGCCGTTTGCCCGTTATGTCCGTGTGACCTTCGGCAACGGAGTAGAGCTCCTTTGCGTGCTCGGCACGTTCGGCAGCATTAAGACTGTGCTGCTCGGTTGTTGATCTGCCGTGGGAGAGCAGCGTGAAATCGGTCGGCACACCAATTACCTTGGAGAGTTCGGTCGCTATCAGCTCAGCCTGGTCCCAGCCCCGTGATGCCTTCTTGCGCTTTGTCATCGGTACACAGGTTATCAGATCGGCATTGCAGCCCTGAAGCTTCCTTCCGAGCACCCCTGCCGAATACTCCGCAAAGCTCCTGCCCCAGCTGTCCTTCAATGCCAGAACACCGTGCTTGGCAGGACCGTAATAAGCGTATGCACAAACAGATGCGGAGCAGTAGTCTGTCAGCTTTTCCTCACTAAGGTCGTGCCCTTTTAACGGGCTTTCAGAGCCTTCGCTGTAGCTGTCGGAGCACTCGCATTCGGCAAGCTTCTTTATACAGCCTTCACATATCTGCTCGTCCATTCCGATGAAGCTGCCGCAGCAGGGACAGCGGTTTGGTGCGATAATATCCTCAGCGTATTTCAGTATCCGACGAATCACTCTCATGTTATTTTCCCGCAGCGGCATTATATTTTTTCAGTGCCTTCTTCATTCCTTTTTCTGTCTTTGCAAGGTAAACCTCAAGCTCCTTGTCCCAATCGGAGTATTCCGCTTCTCCTCGGTGATCGTTCAGCCCGTCCTTGCCGCTGAGGTACTTACCGATATATGCCGTAGCCTTTATCGCTCCGAAGTGGTTGAGATGATCTCCCGTATCGCGGGAGTCCATGCTCCAGTCAATGCCTATCTCGTCACGCGGGATATTCATATCAAGGTACTCTATACCGATCTCCTTTGCCAGCTTGGTGATCGCATTGTGCTTAGCATAATACCAGTTTACGGTACTCGGTGTGCTGAACAGTATCAGCTGCGCACCGTTATCCTCGCAGTATTTTTTGATGCTTTTGAGATATGATCTGTTACGGTTCGGTATTTCGGTCAGTTGATCTGATTTCTCGTTATATCTGCTGAGATACATTGCGGGCTTGATCTTATAAGAGGGATAATAACCCTTGTAAGCGGTCGTTGAATTGTTTTCCTCGCGTACCCCGAGCGCTTCGTCGGCAAACACCTTCCACCTGTTGTGATACTGGAAAACAGGCAGAACATTTTCTACCTTGTGCATCAGCGAGTCATCAAAATTGAACTTTCTGAACAGTGCATTTGTTTCCATAAGAACGATCTTGGGAGACTGGTTCTTGAATGCCTTGCGCAGTATATCCTCTGAATACCAGAGCTTCTGCGCTGAGGTGGAGCAGCAGTAGGTCGGTATGCCGTATTCCTGCCAGATCTGCATCGGCGAAACAGCTGCATAGATCTCGCTGTCGCCCAGGAATATCACTTCGACAGACTGCTCGCGCTCCTTGTAGATGCTGTTTGCATTGACGGTGTTCACACCGTCGTCGATCGTGCCGTCGGCAGGGATAAACACCTTTGAGAGCAGAAAGAGCAGCAGCACAAGTCCGCCCATAAATACGGCAGCTTTAAGGGTGTGCTTTAAAAAAGTCTGCATTCAGGCACCTCCTTAAAATTTCGCATACATCGGGTCAACAGCCTGATATCCCAGACCGTACGCACCGAATACGATTATATACAGTACCAGCAAATAGAGCAGACCCCAGCGCAGCGCGATGTTTTTCTTCGACAGCGCTTCTCTTACGCAGATGCCCTTCTCATTGAGCAGACTGATGACGAATACTATCACCAGAGTTATCCCGACAATGGCAAGATCGTAAATATCTGCATTCAGCTCCTTGAGCAGATCGGTATTGACGGTGGTGAAGGAGAAGTCGCTCACCATTTTGCCGAAAAGTGACATACCTGCTTTCAGACCTCTTGCCCTGAAAAACAGCTCGCCGATGATAACGAGAACCGTCGTCCGCAATATCTGCATCAGGCGGTATACGAACCACTGCGGGTCGATATGCAGCTTCTTGTTTACCGTCTGAACTATCGGTTCGAGCATATTGCCTATCAATATCAGTACAAAATGATACATTCCGAAGAATATGAAGCTCCATGCCGAGCCGTGCCACAGACCGTTGCAGAACCATACACAGAACAGCGCGATGCTTCCCGCGATAAGCGGACCGTAATGATTGCCGATCTTTTTTCTTGCGTTTGAGGTCAGCTTTTTCATTTTCTTTGCCGATGTAACGGGATAGAATATATAGTCCTTGAAAAACGCACCGAGCGAGATATGCCATCTTTTCCAGAATTCGGATATCGTTCTGGAGAAGAAAGGTCTTTCAAAGTTCTCGGGCATCTTGACACCGAAGATCTGCGCTGTTCCGACAACTGCGTCCATCGCACCCGAGAAATCCATATACAGCTGAATCGTATAGCATACAGCACCTATAGCGATAAGACCGCCTTCATACTCCGCGTTTTTGTCAAAGATGTTCTGAACAAACAGATTCAGCCTGTCTGCAATGATTATCTTTTTCATCATGCCGTAGAGTATCCTCTGTATGCCGAGCGTGAGGTTTTCGTATTTTATCGGGCCGACATTCCAGAGCTGCTCGGCGGTCTGTGAATAACGGCATATAGGTCCTTCGATTATCTGCGGGAAAAAGCTCATAAACAGTGCAAGCCTGAAAATATTGTCGTCTGCCTTTATCACGCCTCTGTAAACATCAACGATGTAAGACACAGCCTGCAGCGTAAAGAAGGATATGCCTATAGGCATCAGATACGTCGGTATCGCAAGCTTTACGGAGATACCGAGCTTTTCAAACAGCATATTAACATTCGTCGTGAAAAACGGCGAATATTTCAGCACCAGCAGCAGCCCGATATGGATGACGACCGCCAGCGTGACTACCAGCCTCTGTTTTTTGATATAGCCCTGCTTCGCTGCCTTGCGTTCCTCCTTCGGCAGCTCCGCAATGGCTGACTTCATCTGTGTTCCTATCCTGTCTATCCAAATACCGAAATAGTGTATCGAAAAGATCGACAGCACAAGGTAGATCACAAGCTCGCCGCTTATCAGCCAGAAGAATCCGAAGCTTGAAAGAAGCAGAAAGTATTTTTTCAGCTTTTTGGGGAGTATGCTGTATACAACAAGACAGAACGGCAGAAACAGTATCAGATACAGAAGCGAAAACAGAGAGGTCAGAGACTTGCCCTGTCCTGCAAGCAGCAGGGAAGACAGCTGCATCTTAATCCTCCTCTTGCAGACGTTCTATCATCTTCATTATACGCTCTGCGGAATTGAAATTGTCGGGGATTATCTCAACTGCGGGTACGGTGATATCGTACTCGTCCTCCAGCTCTGCTATCAGAGAGATTATGGAGAGCGAGCTGAGGTGATGCCCGTCGATAAGATCGGTGCAGTTTTTGTAGTCAACATCGGGCTGGATATCCTCCAGGATTTCAATAAGTCTTTCCATTTCATTACATCCTTTCATATTTTGGCTCATTGAGCTCTTTTGTCTCAAACGTCGGGCGGACGCGCCAGAGCGAGCCGTCCTCTCTTGTGATATATACCGCAGGCAGATCACGGCTGAGCAGCAGGGATATTCCCTCTGTCATACAGTAAGCGCCTGTGTTTTCAAAGCAAAGCACATCTCCGATCTCTATATCGGGCAGCGGGAGCTGTTTTACAACGATATCGTTCATTGAGCAGAGAGAGCCGCAGACTGTCCACAGCCTGTCCCCGATGATCTCCTGCTTTCCGATAACAGAGACATACGGCTGCTTCATGGCCATCTGCTGACCGAAGTATACCAGCTGATGCATACCTCCGTCGATCAGCGCATAGTCCATACCCTTGTTGTGCTTTATATCAACTATATGCGTATAGTATTTCCCGCAGCTTGCCGCTATGCTCCTTCCGAGCTCAATGATGAACCTCCCCTTGAAGGTCATATTATCTGTCAGCTCGGAGAAGCCCGCAAGCAGTGCTTCCTCGTCAAGCTCCTCGTTCCTGAAATAAGCGACGGGGAACCCCGTGCCGTATTCAAGCTCCGCAGCCTCAAAGCCGTGTTCCTCTTTCAGCTCGGATATGAACCTGTCGAGCATTTCCAGCTCTCGGCGAAAACGTTTCAGCGATGTCTTCTGTGTGCCCGAGAAATACTGAATACCCGTTATCTCTATGTTCGGGTGCTCACCGAGAGTGTCAATTATATCCTTGATATCCTCGGCATTCATACCGAACTGGCTGTCGTTGGTAAGTCTTGGCAGCACCTTTATCCTGCGGCCGTATTTCTCCGACAGCCCGCAGAGCTGCCTGTACTGCGTAAGCGATTCGGCGGTGAATATCCCGTCAAAGCCCTTATCGGCAGCAAGCTCCTCGATAAATGAGGGTGTCTTGTAGATCCCCGAGATAACAGTCTCGGAGGGCTTTATCCCTATATCCCTGCAAATATAAGCCTCTCCCGGTGAGCAGATCTCGAACCGTTCAACGCAGCCGCTGATCTCGCCCGATATAAAAGGATTGGCTTTAACGGCATAGCACAGCTCCAGTCTTTTCGGCAGTTTTGACCGAAGATAAGCTATCCGCTGCTTCAGCACTGCCGCATCAAACACATAAAAAGCCGTATCCTGTTTTTCGAGCAGCAGGCTCAGGCGGTCATCCATTTTTAGCACCTCCGATAAGCTCGGCTGTCTTCTTCCTGTCGATCTTGCCGTTCTTTGTGAGCAGTATCTCATCGACCTTTCTTATAAATCCCGGGATCATGAATTCGGGCAGCGAAGCCTTCATCACATTGTGCAGCTCTGCCTTTTCTATCGTGCCGACGTAATAACCCTTTAGGCGCTGCTTTCTTTCATCGAACATACAGAAGCATCTTTCAACTCCGTCTATCGCGGACATTGCACGCTCGATCTCTTCAAGCTCTATCCTGTGCCCCATATACTTGATCTGGTAGTCCGATCTGCCGCAGAACACCAGCTCACCGAGCTCGTTATACATCCCGAGATCGCCCGTAAGGTAGACTGTCTCGGGATAATAAGGGTTCAGTGGATTCTGTATAAAGCACTCGGCATTCTTCTCGGGGTTTTTGTAATACCCGAGTGCCAGTGCAGTGCCTCTTACGGTTATCATTCCCGTTTTTCCCTTTTCGGTCACGGGACTGCTGCCGAATGTGCGCTCCTTGCCTTCGGGCTGCTCGGTATCGTATGCGAGCAGGAACACATCTTCATTCGGGAAGCTGACACCGATCGGGATACCCTGTGAATAATCCCTGTCCTTTTCAAGAACATGATAGGTGCAGTTGCAGGTTATCTCAGTGGGGCCGTAAAGATTCACATACAGCACATCGGGCAGGTGCTTCTGCCATTCTCTGAGATGCTTATAGGGCATCACCTCGCCACTGAAAAGTATCTTGTTCACCGTTTCGGGCGTTTTGTAGTCAAGGCCGTGAAAGGTGCTTATCAGGCAGAGCGCCGATACAGCCCAGATCATTGTCGTCACCTTATGCTCGCAGAGATAGTCTATCAGCCTGGCGGGAATAGAGAACAGCTGCCTCGGAACGATAACAAGCTCCGCTCCTTCCGCCATCGCAGAATATATATCCTTGACCGAAACATCAAAATCGAACGGTGCCTGATTGGCTATGATATCGCTGCCTGTTATCCCGAACAGCTCGGTAAAGCAGCCGATAAAGTCGAGCACGCTCCTGTGGCAGACTGCTATTCCCTTAGGAACGCCTGTAGAGCCCGATGTGAAGTTGACATAAAGAGGGTCTGTATCCACAGCCTTTTTTCGTACTCTTTCAAGTCCCGCAGTATCTGTGCAGTGCTTTTCGAGGGCTTCAACGGTCCTGATCTCGGCATCGGAGAAAAGCTCTGCGGCCTTTTCTCTGAGGGCTTCGGTAGTTATCACTACCTCTGCGCAAAGCACGGATTGTATCTGCATCAGCCGCTGATCGGGGAGCTCGGTGCTGAGCATGGTATAAAAGCCGCCCGCATATACCGCGCCGAAAAATGAACACAGTGCATCTGTGCTTTTTTCCATATATACGCCCACAGGCCTGCCTGCACTTATCCTGTCCAGAAGAGCCGAGCCTATGCACCTGCTCCTGTCGGCAAGCTCACGGTAGGTGAGAGTCTTTATGCCGTCGGTCACCGCAGTTTTCTGAGGTGAGGAAGAAGCGTGCTTTTCAAGCAGCTGTAAAACATTTGTAATCATTATATCATCACTTCTTTAAAATAGTATGATCCAAGCCTGCACGATAAAATTATAACCCTAAACAGGAATAAAGTCAAGCTTAATTTCAAAACTCTTTCTAAAATATTAATAACAGTTAGCAGCGCACCGCTTTTATCGTGTTTTAATATCTATTTTGCACAAATCAAGTATCTGAAAACGTTTAAGAACGAATATGGTTATTGACTTGACGGAAAGTGTATGTTATACTGAATTATCAACTATTGATACGAAATTATTATATCTGATCGGGAGGTATCATCTATGCCTGAAAACAGCATTTACACCAGAAACAGGATCCGTGCCGAGGCACGCTATGAGGAACTCGTCACCCGCAGGAACCATGTTACGGATTTCTATAACGGTATTTACGAGCGCTATGCTTATCCTGTGCTCACAGCCAAGCATACGCCGCTTATCTGGAGATATGACTTTGACCCTGAGACCAACCCTTATTTCATGGAAAGGCTCTCGGTCAATGCTGTGCTCAACAGCGGAGCGCTGTATATGAACGGCAGATACTATCTTGTTGCAAGAGTCGAGGGCAATGACAGAAAGTCGTTTTTCGCGGTGGCAGAAAGCAGCAGTCCCGTTGACGGCTTCCGCTTCCGCAGTCACCCTGTCCGTCTGCCCGATACCTGCCCCGAAGAGACAAATGTTTATGATATGCGCCTTACTCAGCATGAGGACGGCTGGATATACGGTGTGTTCTGCTCCGAGAGCAAGGACACCGCCTCCTCGGATCTTTCCGCAGCAAATGCAGCAGCGGGCATCGTCAGGACAAAGGATCTTGAAAACTGGGAAAGGCTCCCGAACCTTATCTCAAAGTCGCCTCAGCAGAGGAATGTTGTGCTGCACCCCGAATTTGTGGACGGAAAGTATGCCTTCTATACCCGCCCGCAGGACGATTTTATCAGCACCGGCTCCGGCGGCGGTATCTGCTTTGCTCTTTGTGAGGATATTACCGACCCTGTTCTGTGTACAGAAGAAAAGGTGATCTCTCCGCGAAGATATCACACGGTAACGGAGGTCAAGAACGGTGCGGGTGCAGTGCCAATAAAGACACCGAAGGGCTGGATACATATTGCTCACGGAGTAAGGAACACCGCTGCGGGCCTCAGATACGTCATTTATGTGTTTGCTACAGCTCTTGACGACCCTTCAAGACTTATCGCAGAGCCCTCGGGACTGCTTATCGCCCCGCACAGCTATGAGCGGATAGGCGATGTCTCCAACGTCGTGTTCACAAACGGCGCAGTAGTCAATGAGAACAATGAAGTGTATATCTATTATGCATCTTCCGATACAAGAGTCCATGTTGCTTCGACCACTGTTGACAGGCTCATGGATTACACCTTCAATACGCCTGCCGACCCGCTCAGGAGCGTTGACTGTGTGAAGCAGAGATGTGAGCTTATCGACCGCAACCTTGCTTATCTCAGCGGTGAAGCAAAATGAGATACCGCGCAGTTATCTTTGATTTTGACCTTACACTTGCCGATTCCTCCGAGGCTATCATAGAGTGCTACAGGCATACTCTCTCTTCTTTCGGTTATCCCGTCCCCGATGATAAGACTATATTCGATACGATCGGCAAGACGCTGCATGAATCTTTCTATATCCTCTCGGGTGAAAGCGATGAGGACAAGCGCGAACAGATGCGTAAGGTGTATGTCGGTAAGGCCGACGGCGTCATGGCTGCAAAGACGAGGTTCTATCCCGATTCTATCGCGCTTTTGCAGGTGCTGAACAACGCAGGGGTCAAGACAGCTGTAGTGTCCTCCAAGATGAGATATCGGATAGAAGAAACGTTCATGCTGCATACAGGCTGCGTGCCCGTTGACGAGATAGTGGGACTGGGCGATATGCCCGAACCCAAGCCTGCTCCCGACGGTCTGCTTCAGGCGGCGCTGCTCCTGAATGTACCTCCCGAGGATATCCTGTACGTCGGTGACAGTCTGGTCGATGCACAGACGGCACTCAATGCAGGCATTGATTTTGCTGCCGTGCTTACAGGTCCCAACAGCCGCGAGGACTTTGAAAAGCTGCCGCATATCTATATAGGTGACAGTTTAATGGATATCTTCACTTCAATTAACAACAATGAGTAAAAAATAGCTGAAAATATTATGAACAAACCTTGATATTTGGACGAGAAAATGGTATAATTAAATGATGAAATTATTCTGTTGTTTGTTATTCCGTTCCGAAAGGATT
>CAMOFU010000086.1 GCA_946613705.1 uncultured Clostridia bacterium | reverse complement strand
TACGATATGAAATAAAACGCGGAAGGCGGGGGAAGGATATGAGCACTAAGACAGGCAGCGCAGAGATACCTAAGAATGTAGGCGAGGCAAAGGACAAGCTCAAAAAGCTGCTCGGCGGCAGTGCGGACCTCAATATCTCCGAGGCGGTGCTTGGCGGGGTGAGATGCGCGGCGGCTGCGATCGAGGGAATGGCTTCATCGCAGCTTATAAGTGAGCTCGTGCTGAGGCCGCTCGCAAGGCTTTCCGAAAATGCGGAGGGCTCGGGAGCGGAGCTGTTCAGGCTGCTGACCGAGGAGAGCCTGCTCACCTGCGACCGTAAGCTGCCCGCGGATATGACCGAGGCGGCAGGGCTGCTGTTCTCGGGCTTTACGGTGATCTTCGTGGACGGGGGCGGCGCGGCAGCCTTCGGGGTGCAGGGGCAGGATAAAAAGGCGATAACCGAGCCGAGCGGAGAGCACAACATCATGGGCTCGCAGGAGGGCTTCTGTGAGGTGCTGAGGTCAAACATCTCGCTCGTGCGCAGAAGAATGAAGACCCCCTCGCTGCGGCTGGAGCTGTTGAAGGCAGGCGGCGAGACCAACACGGATATCTGCCTGTGCTACCTTTCCGAACGCGCCGAAAGCTCACTGATAACCTCGCTGAAACGGCGCATCAGGGAGCTCGGGCTGGATACCGTGCTGTCCTCGGGTATGCTGCTGCCGTTTCTCGAGAGCCGCGAAGCGGTGGGGCTGTTCTCGGGGATATCCGCGACCGAGCGCCCCGATGTGGTGTGCGCGAAGCTCAACGAGGGGCGTGCCGCGCTGCTGATCGACGGCTCGCCGTTCGCGCTGATAGTCCCGTCGCTCTTCTCGGAGAATTTCTCCGCCGTGGACGACTCCTGCTCGAAGCCTTATTTTGTCCTGCTTATGCGGCTTGTGAGGTTCATCGCGTTCTTTTTTGCGGTGGTCTTCCCCGGGCTGTATGTTGCCGTCGCAAACTTCCACCCCGAGATGCTCACGCTGAAGCTGCTGCTCAACCTCACTGCCTCGGAGCGCTCAACGCCCTATTCGCTGTTCGTTGAAATGCTTATCATCACGGTGCTGCTCGAGCTGATGAAGGAGGCCGCCGTGAGAATGCCGAAAGCAGTGGGCAGCGCGATCTCTATCGCGGGCGGACTGGTGATCGGAGATGCTGCCGTCAAGAGCGGGCTGATCTCGTCGCCGCTGCTGATAATCGTAGGCCTGACCGCGACTGCTTCGTTCGTTATCCCCTCGCTCTCGCAGCAGACCTCTGTGCTGCGCCTTGTGTATATCTGCGCGGGCGGCGCGGCGGGAATGCTCGGCATTGCATTCGTTTCGGCAATGGTAATGGCAAATGCCTGCTCCGAGAGCGAGGGCAGCGTTCCCTATACCGCGCCGATACTCCCGTTCACACGCTCCGCCGCCGCAGGGGTGTTCACAAGAAAGTCTGCAAAGCAGCTTGCGGCGGATCACCCGACGGTCGGCGAGCTGTCCGAGCCGTAACGGTCAAAGCAGAAAGGCAGGGGCATGGCTTTGGAAAACAATAGCAACAGCATAAAGATCAGTCCTTATCAGGCAGCCGCACTCATGCTCTGCTTCTCGCTGTCGGGGCTGGCAGCCTTCCGCCCGCAGGGAGACTCGCTTGCAGTGTGTGCCGCCGCCCGCACTGCTGCCGCTGCGGTCGGCACGGTGGTGTTCACGCTGCTGCCCGCAGGCGGAGGTCTGCGCGGCAGGACGGGAAGGCGGATCCTTGCCGCAGTGTCGGGAGGATATCTGCTGGTGCAGCTGGTGCTGCTGCTCTCGGGTATGTCGGCGGGGCTGCAATTTTCCTATCCCGACTTTTACTCGCTGCCTGCCGTGACCGTGTGTACTGCGGCTGCGGCGGCTTACTGCGCTTCTATGCGGCTGAGAGGTACGGCAAGGGCGGCGTGCGCGGCGGCGGTGTTCATGCTCGTGACCCTTGTACTGACAGCCGCAGGTGCCGCCGACCGATTTGATGCCGACCGCCTTGACCTTGCGGTGAGCGGAAAGGGAGATGCATTTATCCGTCAGCTGCTGACTGCCTTTTCGCAGATGCCCGAGCTGCCGCTGCTTGCAGTGCTCCGCAGCAGCATCGACCGACCGAGAAGGGCTGCGGCAGTCTGGTTCGCGGGGCATTCGCTGGCATGGTGTGCGGTGCTGACCGTCTGCGCGGGCGTGCTCGGCGGGCAGGCGCTCACAGGGATACCGTCCGATACGCTCTCATCATATTCCCGAACTGCGGTGATCGAGCGTTTCGATGCACTCATGCTGATGATGTGGGCGCTCTGCTCACTGCTTGCAGCCGCAGGTCTGCTGCTCGGTATCCGCAGCTGTGTACGGCAGTGGTCAGAAAAGGCTGCCGCCTGCGCAGTACCGCTGTCTGCCGCCGCTGCCGCTGCTGCTGTGATGCTCCTCGGCACTGCTGCCGACGGGTTTATCCCGATGACAGTCCTCGCCGCAGCCATGCCCGCCGCTGCACTGTTCGGACACGCTGCGGGGCACGATCCTGAAACGGAGTGAGATAACAGCAATGAAAAGGATATGGTTTTTCATCATCAGCGGGCTGCTGCTGTTTTGCAGTGCGGGCGGGCGGAGCGCCGTCACCTCGCTTGACCGCGCAATGGTACACGCCGTCGGCATCGACCGTACTGAGGACGGCTTCAGGGTCACGCTTCAGGTGTTCCGTCCCGACGGAACGGGTACCGACACACAGCTGAACACAGCCAAGCCAAACATCTTCATCATCACTGCTGAGGCGGACTCTGTCGGTGAGGCGATGGCGGAGTGCGGAGCGCGGCTGGGTGAGGAGCTGTTTATCGGGCATAACAGGCTTATCCTGTTCGGCGAGGGGGTCGGGCTGGAGAGATCGGGAAGTCTGCTTTCGGAATTTGTCAGGAGCAAGGAGAGCTACCTCGGTGCTGAAACGGCGTTTACCGAGAATGCTTCAGAGCTGCTTTCGGCGGAGCTGAGCGAGGGAGCGGTGGCGGCGCAGAGCATCGTGGATATCATCACCCGTCATGCGGACGATTCGCGGACGGTGCCGTGCGATCTGCTTGAGGTGACAGATGCCGAGAGAGAAACTGTCGTGATGCCGCGTCTTGAGCTTATACGGTCGGGCAGCGGCGACAACAGCGAGATGACCGTATCTGCGGCAGGGGCAGAGGTCTATGTAGACGGCGTTCGGAGGCTCCGGCTGTCGCGCAGCGAATGCATGGGGCTCGGCTGTCTGACAGGGACGGCGCAGAGGGCGGTACTGTCGTCAGAAAACAGTGATGCATCGGTGCTGCTTACCGATATCGTCAGCAATACCGAGCTTTCGGAGGACGGCAGCAGACTGAATGTAAGGTATACGGTGTCTGCTGCGGTGACCGACGATCAGAGCACCGAGCAAACAGGCAGAGGCGGTCAGCTGCGGCAGGAGGCACAGCTGCGTCTGACCGAGCTGTGCGGGCAGATACCCGAGCTCTGCCGCGAGTATTCCGCCGACCTTCTCGGTCTGGAGGGGCTCGTCAGGGCACACTGTCCCGAGGTCTGGCAGGACTGCGGCGGCAGCTTCCCGCGTCTGCTCGACCGATGCAGTGTGAGCGTTGAGGTCAGCGTCGGCGACAGGGTGTGCTGATATGATACGCTTCCGCAAACTGTCCCGAAAAACGTACCGTTAAATGCTGTTTTTCACTAACTGTCCAATAAAAAGACCTGACAAACCGACGATACGGGTGTATAATATAAGTATCGGATGGGGAACAGCCGAAGGGTACGAGCCTGACGTTCGGGCTCACATCGGCGGGGCATCGGGAATATCATATCTGAAAGGACGGTAAGCGGGAATATGGAAACGATAATCAAGATCATCGGCGGCGCACAGATAGTAAAGGTGGAGCGCAGAGACAAGGGCATCATCGGCTGGGAGCGCAGAACAGGCTACCTCGGCTTTGAGGGCTATCTCGTCATCAAGCTGGGCGAGAACGGCAGGAGCTTTGCCTGCATCGACAACGGCCGCCGCTGCATCAGCACCAGCTACGGCGAGCTTTCCCTCTCGGGCAGCACCGCCGTGTTCAAGACTGCCAACAGCATCTACACCTTCCGCCTGACAGCCTCCGAGCAGGCAGGCTGACAGCAAAGCGCCCTCTCCTGAATGAAGAGGGCGCTTTCTATAGAATGGATATTTAGTTTTAATACTGGCTCTCGTGGCGGGTGAAGAAATCCGTTCTCGGCGGCAGGAATTTCAGCTTGTGCCCCTCGCCCGTGAAGAACGAGATCGGCTCAAAGACCGTATCCCATGACCAGATGCGCTCATCGACCTGCAAATACTCTCTCAGCTTCTCGGTGCCGAACGGTGCCATCGGGTGCAGCAGTATCCCTGCGATCCTGATGATGTAGAAAACGTTCGCCAGAGCCTGACGCAGCTCCTCGGCGGGCTTCTCCTCGCCGTTCAGGACCTTCGCCATATACTTTGAGCCGTTCCTGATGTAGCTGTCCAGCACATAGGTACACTGGTGGAAGTTGAACCTTGACATATGCCGCTCGTAGTCGAGCACGGCTTTTTTGCCCTCGGCAAGTATATTCTCGTCGGGAGTCTCGGTCGGGAGTATGCCGTCAAGCTCCTTCTGCGCGGTGTAAAATGCCGTGCGGATGATCCTGTTGTAAACATTTGAAAGCAGGAAGCCTTCCTTTACAACGGGGTCTGCATCCTCCTCCTTAGCCTCGGGGTTGAAGGGCTTGGGCATGAAGCTTACCGAGCGCTGACCCAGTCCGAGGCTCAGCCAGTGCATTCTCAGCTGCTCGGGCGTATAGTAGCTCAGCAGCTCGTCAGCCATAGGCGGCTTGACCTCTCCCGAGCTCGATGCTTTCTTATCCAGAAACAGTATATGATGATTGGCAACTATCACGGGCATAGTAAGCTCGCCCTCGGGTACTGCGGCGGTCTTCTCGGCGGCAGCCTGCTGTGCTATCCACATAGCGGGCTCGGCGACACCGTAGAAATAGATGTTATCCTGTCCGATGAACTGATAAACGGTCGCATCGCTGCTGCACCAGTAGTCCTTCCATTCTTCTCGGTCGCGGCCGATCTGTTCAAGATAGGTCTGTGTAAACGAGATAGGTGCCCACAGCGACTCGGGCCATACCCAGACAGTGAGCTTCTCGCCGCTGTTTTCAAAATCGGGCGCGGGAACGCCCCACTCGATATTGCCTGTCAGCCTGAACGGAACGAGCTTCTTTCCCGTGCGGAAGCGTATGCCGTTTTTAGCCAGCACGCGGCTCGCCTCCTCGCAGTCGGCAAGCTTTTCAAAGCCGATCGTGAAGGAGGGCTTCTTGGGCTCCTCAATATACTCATGTGCGGGGAGTGTATCCTTTATCCCGAGATACTTCTCCTCAAATTCGCGCTTTACATATATAACGGGCGGCTTCAGGAACTCAGAGATCGTCTTCCAGACCACGGGGCGGATATCCTTGCGCTTCTGCATATCCGCTACCCAGTCCTGAAGCAGCTTCTCGTAATCGGTGAGCTTGAAATACCAGTTGGTAACGGGGCGCATCGTCGGACGTTCACCCGAGAGGGTGCTTACGGGGTCGATCAGATCCTCGGGCATATACTGGTGCCCGAGATCGCACTCATCGGCATAGCCCTTTTCGGACTGGCAGCCCTCAACGGGGCACTTGCCGATCACCTGTCTGCCGTTCAGGAACACGCCTGCCTTCTCGTCAAAGAACTGCATAGTGCTGATCTTTTCGAGCTGACCCTTTTCATAGAGCGAGCGCAGGAACAGGTCTGTCACCTCGGCATGGATCTCCTTTGACCGTCCGAGCCCCGATGCAGCGAAGAGGTTCGGCGAGATGCCGTAGTCGTCAAGCGTCTTCTGCTGCTTATCATGATTGCGCTGCACGAAATCGGTAAGCGAGCCCTCGAACTCTCCGCTCTCGACCTTCTTGCGCCAGCCCTCCGCGATAGGCGAGCCGTAGCAGTCTGTACCTCCCACGAAGATAACATTTTCCTTGCCTATCCTGTCGCGGAGAAATCTTGCAAAGGTATCGGCAAACACGAACATTCCGCCCACATGGCCGAAATGCAGCTCCTTATTCCCGTAGGGCATACCGCCTGTTATGACCGCACGCTTCGGAAAGCTCGGCCTCGGTATCTCGAAATTCCTGTTATTGTTATTGTTGTTGTTATTGTTATTTTTACCCATTTAAAAACGTCCTTTTAAATATATCATTGATCCAATGACCGTCCGCCGACGGACGACACGCTCCGTGCGTTATACGATCTACTCCTGTCCGTTCCAGCAGTAGGTACACAGGCAGTCGGGGTCTATGCCGATCGACTCGATCATATCATCGAGACGGTGATAGCGCAGAGAGGTGAAGTTGAGCTGGCGGCTGATCTCCTCGAGCATTTCCTTGTAGTTTTGGCTGTCGGGGTCTGCATAGCTCCTGAGCACCTCGTCCGAGACATTCTCGCCCTCGCGCGCAGCGATCACACGGCGGGTTATCAGCTCCATCTCGGAGGTCGAGCGGGAGAAGTTCAGGTACTTGCAGCCGTACAGCAGCGGCGGACAGGCAGGGCGGATATGCACCTCTCTTGCACCGCTGTTGTAGAGAAATTCGGTAGTCTCACGCAGCTGAGTGCCGCGGACTATCGAATCGTCGATCATCAGCAGGCTCTTGTCCTTGATGAGATCGACAACGGGGATAAGCTTCATCTTAGCTATCCTGTTGCGCTGCGACTGGTTCACGGGCATAAACGACCGCGGCCAGGTAGGTGTGTATTTAATGAACGGTCTTGAAAACGGTATCTTTGAATAGTTGGAGTAGCCGATCGCGTGGGCGATGCCCGAATCGGGAACGCCCGCAACAAGATCGGGCTTCGCATCATCGCGCTTTGCGAGCATCTCGCCGCAGTTGTAGCGCATCTGCTCAACGCTCACCCCTTCATATGATGAGCAGGGGTAGCCGTAATATACCCACAGGAAGGAGCAGATCTTCATTTTCTTCCTCGGAGCGCTGAGAGTCTGCACGCCCTCTGCATCGACGAACACGATCTCGGCAGGACCCAGCTCGCGGTCATGCACATAGCCGAGATTGAGGTAAGCGAACGACTCGAACGAGATACATCTCCCGCTGCCGTCCTCCTTTTTTCCGAGTGCAACGGGTGTTCTGCCCAGCTTGTCCCTTGCGGCATAGATGCCCTTTGCGGTCATCAGCAGCAGAGTCATCGAGCCGTTGATATGCTCCTGCGCGAACCTTATCCCCTCAACGATCGAATCGCACTGGTTTATCATTGCCGCCACAAGCTCGGTGGCATTGATATCGCCGCCGCTCATCTCAAGGAAATGAGTATGCCCGTTTTTATACACCAGCTCGAGCAGCTCCTCGGTATTATTGATCTTGCCGACGGTAGTGATGGCATATGTACCCAGATGCGACCTTACCATAAGCGGCTGCGGCTCATAATCCGAGATACAGCCGATGCCCATAGATCCGTTCATCGAGTTCACATCGTCTGCGAACTTGGTGCGGAACGGGGAATTCTCGATATTATGGATCGCCCTGTTGAAGCCCTTCTCGCCGTATACCACCATGCCCGCACGTCTTGTTCCCAAGTGAGAGTGGTAGTCTGTACCGTAAAATACATCATAGATACAGTTTTCGTTTTTGTCCTTGTTTACTGCGCCAAAAAAACCGCCCATTTACAAAACCTCCCGCCAAAGCTCATAAAAATACACTATAATTATAGCATTGTAATGTGAATATTTCAATACGCTTTTGCAAGTTTTGTCAAAAGGCACAAAAAAACGCGGCACAAAAGTACCGCGTTTTATTATTTGCTTTTCCGTTTCCAAACGCTTCCAATTACTGATCGCAGATCACTTGGTAGGCTTGTCAGCGATGTTGTTGTTGGACTGGTCGATCAGCCACTGTACCTTAGCCTTGTTTGTACCAACAGCCTCGGTCCATGTGGTAGCGCCGCCGCCTGTTATCATAGTAGCCTGAGAAACATCCTGCATTACAGCATCAAGCTCGGGAGATACACCGTTCTGCAGATCGAATACGGGGTGCTCTGCGCAGAGCTTGTAGCACTCGTCTCTCATCTTGACCATATCGTCGTTCCACTTATAGTCCTCACGGAGAACCTCCTCGCCTATGTTGGCAGCCTTCTGATAAGCTACCTGGCAGCAGTTGAGGTATGCAGCAACGCCCTCGGGGTTGGGAGCGCCTGTGCAGATGTTGTAGCCGTGAACACGGGAGCCCATGTAATAAATACCGTCGCCGTCAGGATTTCTCGGCATCGGAACGAACATGATCTCGCCTGCCTCAACATCACCGATGATCTTAACGTTCTCGGGAGTGTTCTGGATAGCCCACAGACCAGTAGGAATGAACAGAGTCAGGTAAGAGCCGAGGCCTTCACCCGTTTTACCGTCGCCTCTGGTGCTCCAGTTGTTGGAGGAGCGGTCGAAGCATACATTGTCCTTCTGGAGATTATACATGAATTCCTGAGCCTTAGCAACATCGGGATCCTCGAGGTTGTGGATGATCTTGCCGTCTTCCATACCGATCAGCGGCTTGCCCGAGGTCTGGGAGATAGCGTTGCCGTACCAGTAGCCGTCAAGAGCGTACTTTTCGTTGTCGGCATCGGTGAACGACTTGCACATTTCCTGGAACTTATCCCATGTCCACTCATCGTTGTAGTACAGCTCGGCAGGATCGTCAAGGGAGTTATCCTCGATGGTCTTGGTGTTGTAGATGCAGACAAGGTTCGGCTCGGGATAGATAACAGCGATGAAGTGCTTGCCGTTGAACAGGAACTGATCGCAGTACTTCTTGGATTCCTTCCACAGCTCGGAATCGAGATCTACATAATCGTCGATCGGCTGGAACATTGCCTTGATAGCGCCCTTGGGGAAGGTGTCCATAT
>CAMOFU010000085.1 GCA_946613705.1 uncultured Clostridia bacterium | reverse complement strand
ATGATATGCAGCTTGGAGTAAACCATGAACTGCATGATCCATGTTGCGTTTGAAGCGAACAGCAGGGCGGTAACGATCAGCTTGTTGATGAAGTTGGCGCCCGGGAAGCGGCACTTTGAAAGTGCAAAGCCCGCGCAGCAGCAAACGAACAGGTTGCATATACAGATGACTACCGTGATGAACACGCTGTTGAATATGTATCTCGAAAGCGGTACCCACAGGCTCGCCGCAACGGTGAACATATCAGAGAAGCTCTTGGTAGTCGGGTTCAGAACGTAAAGTCTCGGCGGGAACACAAACAGCTCCTCGATAGGCTTTATCGACTGGATGAACGAGTAGTAGATCGGGAAGATCATAAATAATCCCAGAAGTGCGAGGAATATGAATATCGCAATATCTCCGCCGAGAGAACCGTTAATGCGCTTCTTTTTATCCTTGACCTTCAGCTTGTCGATGGATACCTGCTTTTTCTTCCTTCTTGCCATTTTCAGTCCTCCCTCCTTTAATCAAGATATTTGCCGAGCAGCCAGTTTACTCCCTTATTGGCGAGCAGCATGGCCATGAACAGCACAAAGCATATCGCGGAAGCATATCCCATCTCATAACGTATCGAACCGTAGTCTGTTGCATGGTTCATGATCGTATGAGCGGCATAGTCTGTAGAGGGAAGACCTACCAGCATCTGTCCTACCGCACCTACGGTGAACGAGGACGAGATCTGCATTACGGCTGCGAACAGCAGCTGAGGTCCCATTGAGGGGATCGTGATGGTGAAAAGCTCCTGCCAGCGGTTCTTGATGCCCTCGATCGCGCCTGCCTCGTACATCGACTTGTCGATGTTCTGGAAGCCCGCACGGATAGCAAGGAAGCCCGCGCCCATCGAGATCCACAGCTGAACGATGATAACTACGGGAAGAATGTAGTTGGTATCGGTCAGGAACTGCTTGGGCGAATTGAACAGTCCGATGTCCATCATGATCGAGTTCAGGTAGCCGTAGCTGTCGCCCGAAAGGATCAGCTGCCAGGTAACATATACCGAAGTCGTCATCGAAGGAGCATAGAACACGAATGTGAAGAAGGTCTTCAGGAAGGGGTGCATCTCATTGATGAGCCAGGCGATAAAGAAGCTCAGCACATACGAGAACGGACCCGTGAATATCGCAAAGATCAGTGTGTTCCTGATCGCGATAAGGAATACGTCGTCGTTGAGGAACAGCGTATAGAAGTTGGAGAAGCCTACCCACTTGGGCGTCTGGATCATGTTGAAGTTCGTGAAGCCCATAGGCAGCGACATTACAACGGGGATAACGGTGAATATGATAAACAGTATCATAAAGGGAGCGAGAAGACCGTAGCAGCCCTTATTCACCTTCATCATATGCCAGGTGTAAGCCCACTTGCCCTGTCGGTTCACGGGGGTGTTGTTATTAGCCATTAGTCAGTTCTCCTCCTTCCTCAGTTATTCAGTCCGAGATCCTCACGCTTACGAGTGATCTCATCGTTGATATCCTTATTATACCAGAACAGTGTGTCTCTTGCATTCTCTGCATTGTTTACAGTCTCTCTGAATGCGTTCATCAGGCCTCTCGTTACACCGTAGGAGGCGGGGATAACGGGTATCTCGACCTGAGACAGCAGCTGCTCCTTGAGAGTAGCCACCTCGCTGGTGGTCCAGCTGAGCTTCTCGAGTGCCGCAAGGTTAGCGGTGTCGAAACGTCCCATCGTACCGAGTATAGCCTCGATATCGTTACCGTAGCTCGTCATCGTCTCGTCGGAGGTGAACCACTTGATGAACTCCCATGCGTCCTTCTGTCTCTCCTCGTCAAGAGTGGAGAAGATGATCGCCGCAGAGCCCTGCGAGCAGGAAGCGTGATTTATGCTGCCGTCCGCCTGAACGGTGCCGGGCATCGGCTGGAAGCTCCAGCAGCCCTTGATCTCGGGAGCCGCAACGGTCAGCTGGTTGAAGAACGTATAGTTCTGTATCAGCACAGGCATATCGCCCTGTCTGAATCTTGTGAATGCGTCATAGGTCTGCTCGAAGCTGTAGGTGGTATAGAACTTCGTCCACGCATCGAACGAATCTATAGCCTCCTGAGTATCGAAGTTTGTCTTGGTCTGAGCGTCGTCATAGTAGTTCACGCCCTTTTGCAGCAGCATACTTGCAAAGGTGTTTCCTGCCTCGGTAACAGGCGAGATAACGCTTCCTATCGGGAGTATCAGTCCGACCTCCATGTAATTCCTCTGGAGAGTCGGCAGCACCTTGAGCAGTCCGTCCCAGGTCGCCAGATCGGTCTTGGGATCTATGCCGTACTGCGAGAGAACGTCCGAACGGTAGAAGAGCATCGGGAAGGTCTGCGAAACGGGCAGTCCGTAGCAGCCGCCGTTATACTCATAAAGCACGCCTGCCTGCGGAGCGAAGCGGCTCATGACCTCTTCATAGTCATCAAACTTTTTCAGATCGACAAGAACATCTCTTGCCGCAAGCTGTATCGGGAAGTCGCCGCCCATAAACAGTGCAAGATCGGGTCCCTTGCCTGCGAACGTAGCTTCGATGATACCGCCCTGAACGAGCTTCATGTTTACCTTGGTCTTTGCATTGGGGTTATAGTCGTTGCTTATAAGGTTCTGGATAACGGTCGCATTATCACGGCCGAGCGTCGTCCAGCACACCATAGCTGCGGAGTCGTCCTCTGCGAGGGAGTTATAATCCTCGAAGAAGGAGCCGATGAACGATCTGAAGCCGAATGCTACCGACTTGAAGAAGTTCTCGCCGCAGTCTGTGAACTCCTGATCGCTTGTCAGCACCTCGATCATATCTATCTCGAGGGGCTGCTCGCGGTACTGGTTCACCCACGAGGAAACGGATGTAACGTTATCCTTGATCTGGCTCATCATGCTGGGGATCCTGTCCGCCTTGTCAACGCACTTGTCGAGCACGATAGCCAGCTTGTCGAGCGTTACAGCCTCTGTTCCGCCGCTGCCCGAAAGGTCCTCTATCTTCTTCATCTGCTTTCTCAGGCTCTCGGAATACTCCTTGAACCTGTCGAGGATACCCGGGATAGAGCCCTTGATATCGTAGTTGTTATACTCATCGGGATTAGGTCCCGTGATCGCACGGATCTGTCTGTAATAGCTGTTTACCTGATAAACGATCTCGTCGATATCGCCCATGATCTCGCCGATCTCACCGGGAACAGCCTCAAGAGTAAGGGTATGCTTTCCTGCATCGAGGTAGAAATACATCGGCTCATCACCGACCGAAGGAACGGTCAGCACCCAGTCGGTGTCATAATAGAACTTCACCTGCTCGCACTCGGCATTGGGAACAACGCCGTCGATGTAGAGCCTTCTGTTGGAATACATACCTCTCATGGTCTCCTGCTTTGCGCGGATACCGATCTTGTAATAGCCTGCGGTAGTTATATCAACTTCCCATGTAGCGGCCTGCGTAGCCTTGTTCCAGTTATCCTTGCCTATGGTATTGTACCTGGTCTTTGTGGGGCTCTGGCCGTTTACGGAAGATGTCAGATAGGAGTTTCTGTCTGCGGTCGGGAACAGCGTTCTGTCCGACTTGTAATCGGCGCTCTCACCCTCAAGGAGGATCCTTTCGGCGTGCGAGCCTGCTATTGCCGATGAGTCGGGAGCAACATATGCCTCGGGCGCTGTCTCATTGAACAGCTTGAGATAAGCAAGAGCGAACTGCGCCTTCTGCGACTGCAATGTGAGCGTATGCTCACCCGCCTCGATATAGAAGCCCAGCGCCTCGTTCCTCAGTCCGTCGGTGTCCTTGAAGGGGCTGACCTGCCAGCAGACCTTCTCGATCTGCCCCGGACGGATATCGTTGCCTCTCACGTCCTGCTCGATCTCGGTCTTATTGACCCATCTCTTGGGCAGCGTTATTCTCGAAGCCGTGGTATACGGGCATACTCCGTCGATGAGCAGTGCGAACTCTATCGCAGTCGTACCGCCCTCGAGCGCCTCATACTTGGCTTCGATATTATACCAGCCTGTTTCGGGCACCTTGACCTTATATGAAAGAGTACCCTCCTGATTGGCCCATTTCAGAACATTAGGCTCACCGTCAACGGTCTCGACAGTGATAACAGCGCCGTCGCCGCTCTTATCCTTGTCGTAATCAGCACCGTTTATCATGACCTCTGTCTTGGGTCTTGCCGCATCAGCGTACTTCTTGACATAGTTGCTGTACGCATTCTCGCGGTTGCTCGCATCAATGATCTCAGCAGAGAGATCCTTGGGCTGCGAAGCGCTTTCTGCCGCAAACGCTGTCAGCCCGCAGGATGCTGCCAGCGATAATGCAAGAGCAGATGAAATAACACGTTTCACAAATGTGTTTTTCACGAGATTTTCCACCTTTCGTATTTATTTGCCGATCGAAACTCCTATCAACCCGACCTATATATTATTATAATTAAAATAGTATAATTGATCTTCTGGTTATTGATTTTTACCGGCGTTTATGTAACTCCTCGGAGCATAAACCACATCTACCCGTCCGAACGGAACACGACGACTCTGCCGCTGTCCTCGTCGAACTCCACCTTTACCTTGTCTCCGCCCTTTATGCCGAGCCTTTCCATATGATCCTTCGGCAGCTGCAGCCTTCCCGAGCGGTCGAGCACCACGAGCTCCTCGTGTGTCTCCTCCTCGTTCTCTTCGGCCGAGCCGACGATGTTGCCCATCTCGTCAAGCTCCTGAGCGTAGCTCCTTTTTCTGACGATCTCCGAGCTCGTTCGCCCGTCCCTTATCGCCACGACCCTGTCTATCCTTTTCGACAGCTTAACGTCGTGCGTTACTATCACGACCGTCAGCCCCTCTGTCTCATTCAGCCTCTTGAAGATATCGAGAATGATGTTCGAGGTCTTCGTATCCACCGAGCCCGTGGGCTCATCTGCCAGCAGCAGTCTCGGGTCGTTCGCAAGTGCTATCGCTATCGCCACTCGCTGCTGTTCGCCGCCCGACATCTGATCGAGCCTTGAATTTCTCCTGTGGGAGAGCCCCACCTTTTCCAGCAGCTCCAGCGCCTTTGCCCGCCGCCGCCGTGTGCCCTTGAGCAGCATCGGCAGTTCAACGTTCTGCACCGCTGTCAGATACGGTATCAGGTTTCTCGCATTGTTCTGCCACACGAACCCGACGGTGTTCCTCTTGTATTCCATATAATCCTTGTCCGAGAACTTCAGAAGATTCTTCCCGTCCACGAACAGGCTCCCCGCCGACGGCTTGTCAAGTCCTCCCAGCATATTCAGCAGCGTACTTTTTCCGCTTCCCGAATTGCCGACTATCGCCATCAGCTCGCCGCGCTTCACGTCCAGATCAAGCCCCTGCAATGCAACGACCTCGACCTCGTCCGTCTTGTAAATTTTCACAAGATTCTCACAGCGTATCATATATCCATCATCACGGGGTGTTACATTATCCTCAGAGGAGCCCTCTTCCCCGATGCGGTCATAGACCGCCGTGACCATTTGTGCAGCATCACTCAACGATCTCACCGTCCTCTAACGTATACACCCTGTCCGCTATATCCATCATGCTCGGATCATGAGTCGTCATGATTATCGTCATGCCGTACTCCGCGACCAGCTCCTTGAACAGCTTCACAACGTGCAGCGCCGTGGCCGTATCCAGCTCGGCGGTCGGCTCATCAGCGAACACCACCTTCGGGTCATGCGCTATCGCTCTTGCGATCGCCACCCTCTGCTGCTCGCCGCCCGACATTTCGCTCGGCCTGTGGAACATACGCTTATCGAGCCCCACGTTCCTCATGACCTCTCTCACCCGTTTGTCCCGCTTATCATACGGAAACTTCGACAGCCGCAGCCCGAACTCAACGTTCTCGTAGGCATTCATCGAGCTCATCAGCGCCACCGACTGGAACACGAAGCTCATGTCGTACCGCCGCAGCTCATCTCTTTTCCGCTCCGAGAGCCGGGTGATATCCTTGCCGTCGAACAGCACTCTGCCCTTTGTCGGCTTATCGAGCGCGCCCAAAATGTTTATCAGCGTGGTCTTGCCGCTTCCCGAGCGCCCGCGCAGTATCGTGAGCTTACCCTGTTCGATCTCGATATTAATATTTTTCAATGCCGAGACAACGCTGCCGTCGCCGATCTTGAAATCGCGGCAAAGTCCCTCGGTAGAGATGATGCTTCCCATACATTTCCCTCGCAGCCTCGCCGCATCGGCTTCGGCTCTCAAACTAAAATGTCAAAAATGCACAAGGCAAGAACAGGCACATCTCACCTCTCCCGCCGCAGCCGTGTAATGTGGTAATGTGTAGTGATAATAGCCAAAAACCGCGTCACAAATCGGTTAGTTTGACGTTATTTTTATACCTTTTATCCAATTGGGCGCACTTCGCTAACAATAATTATAACAATTATAAACAGTTTTGTCAAGGAGTTTAAACGTTTGCGTAGTAAGGTTTTTATGCTCTCCGCCTTATTTGTGCACACTGCTCAACCCGACACGCGGATTTTTGTAAACATTGACATGATGATCTCAGCGTGCGCCGATCTTCATCAAGTTCGGCCGCATTTTGAAACAAAAAATTTCATTTTGGTTCTCATAAAATTTACATATTAAAATCTTGACAAAATCCGACTGTTTCATATTCTTTTATACTCTCTCAAAAATTACCGCAGAACCGCCGCGAAAACGTTTAAGTAAGCATCGTCATTTTCTCTGTTCGAGCGGTGCTCTTTGCGGCGCGGCTCTTCCCATATGCAAAAGGAGCAGAGGAACGATCCCGTTCCCTGCTCCCGCTTTGTATCTTACGACTGTTCTATTCTTATTCTGTCGGTGAACCGTTCTCCAGCTCCTCCGTAAGTCTCATTATCTCGGGTGCCGCCTTTGCTCTGCGTTCTTTCAGCACCCTGTCGTATACGGGCTTTGCCGCGATCATCATCGGTATCCCGATCATGGCGATCAGCACCCCGAGCAGGTACAGCTGCCATACCAGAATGCAGCACATACCCACGCCGAAGATCAGCACCCCGCCGACCCCGAGCAGCAGTCCCGCAAGCTGTGCCGCGCTCTCGCAGGAAGCATCAAGCCTTTTCAGCTGCCCGAGCTTGCGCTCCGCACTGCTCTCTGCCTGCTCACGCGGTATATATTTCTGCTTTATCTGCTCTATCTCCCTGCGGTGCTCCGCCGAATAGCTGTAATTAAAGCTCCTGTCATTCACCGTTATCACCCTTTCTAAGCAGCACAGTGAAGGTGCTGCCTCTTCCAAGCTCCGAGCTGACCTCGATCCTGCCGCCCGTTATGTCGATTATCCGCTTTACCAGTGCCAGCCCGAGCCCGTTGCCGCGCGAGGCGTGCGAGGTGTCTCCCTGATAGAATTTGTCAAAGATGTGCCTGCCCGTCTCACTGTCGATGCCGCAGCCCGTGTCGGTCACGCTCACACATATTCCGTCGTCCCGCTGCTTTACCGATACCCTTACCGTACCGCCCTCGTCCGTGAATTTCACCGCGTTCGAGAACAGGTTGTTCCAGACTACCGAAAGCAGCTCGCGGTCCGAATCGACCGTAACTCCGTCCTCTATATCCGTTTCTATCTCCAGACCCTTTTTCTCCCATTCGCTCTCAAATTCGAGCAGACATTCACACACCTGCTCGCTAAGATCAAAGCGCTCTCTCTGCGGGAAGATCTGCTGATTCTCAAGCTTGTTGAGCTTCAGGATATTCGTTATCAGCGCCGCAAGACGCTTCGTCGCCCCGTTTATCGCAGCAGCGTATTCCAGCCGTTCGCTCTCGGGCAGCTCGGGCGTTGAGAGCAGCGCCGCGTAGTTCTGTATCACGGCGAGCGGCGTTTTCATCTCGTGCGAAACGTTAGATACAAAGTCGGTGCGCAGCGTTTCTACGCTCCCGAGCTCCTGCGACATTTTATTGATATAGCTTATTATCTCGTTATAGTCCGCCATTCCCGAAAAGCTCGTCATCGGCTCGATGCGTGTCCCGAACTCCCCGCCCGAGATCCTTTCAAGCCCCTTCGTTATCCTCTTTATAGGCCGCTCGGTGAATATCTTTTTCCTCACGGTGTCCATCACCCAGAAGATAAGCGTTATCAGCAGTACGTTCCCGAAGGTGATCGGTGCCGCCTGCCTGATATCCTCGACCGAGTAATCCATAAAATGCAGGAACAGTATAAACGAACAGGTCACCAC
Source organism: uncultured Clostridia bacterium (assembly GCA_946613705.1). Taxonomy (GTDB): domain Bacteria; phylum Bacillota; class Clostridia; order Oscillospirales; family Ruminococcaceae; genus FB2012. Next base: position 929 of record CAMOFU010000085.1, on the reverse strand, counting down.
AAACGATATCAGCAGAAAGAATATCACAAACTTATACAGTCCCGCAAGCCGTTTATCGTTCATTGCTTTATTACCGCCTTATAGCCCAGCCCGTGGACCGTAACGATCTCAAAATCCTCGCAGTCCCCGAACTTCTCACGCAGCTTTCTCATGTACACATCGACCGACCTCAGCCCCGACGTTGCCTCTATATCCCAGAACTCATTCATCAGCTGCGAACGTGTGAAGGTCTTTTTGGGATAAGAGAGCAGCTTATACAGCAGGTTGAACTCACGCACGGTCAGCTGGATCTCCTCTCCGCCGAGGGTGCAGCTCTGCTCGTCGGCATTCATAGTCAGCGAGCCTACCGTGATGACCTTTGAATTTTTTATATTCGCCCTGCGCATCACGGCGCCGATCTTTAAGACCAGCTCCTCAAGGTTGATCGGCTTGACGATATAATCGTCGATCCCGAGCTTGTAGCCGCGCTGCTTCGAGTTCATATCGTCCCGCGCAGTCATAAACAGTATAGGTATCTCCTTATTAAGCCCGCGCACGGTCTCAGCGAACTCAAAGCCGTCTGTTTTGGGCATCATGATATCGGTGATTATCATATCAAAATCCTGCCCGTACATCTCGTTGTAGGCACTCTGCGCATCCAATGCGCCCACCGCTTCAAAGCCGTTCAGCCCGAGATATCTGCAAACCGTTGAATTGAGCTCCTTATCGTCCTCGACCACAAGGATCCTTACCATAAGACCACCGCCCCTTTCGGATAACTTCCTTCCGTCTTTATTTATGATAACACATTCCTGCCCGTTTTTCAATCGTCAGGCCGACGATTTAACATTTCTCAAACAACTTTTTCGATCAACGACCAACCCCAAACCCCAAACCCGTACCGCACACACAGTCCGTGTGTTTACACAAACGCAGCGGCACGAACCAAA
>CAMOFU010000084.1 GCA_946613705.1 uncultured Clostridia bacterium | reverse complement strand
AGATCGGATAGATAGGAAGATAATATGAGTGTAGTGATCGTAGGCGGAAATGACAGAATGGTACGCAGGTACAAGGATATCTGCGAGGAAAACAACTGCACCGCAAAGGTGTTCACCCAGATGCATGACGGGCTGAAGGACAAGATAGGCAGCCCCGATCTGCTTGTGCTCTTCACGGGCACGACCTCACACAAGATGGTGCGCACGGCGCTCAGTGCCGCCGACAGCACAGGAGCAACAGTGGTCCGCTCGCATTCGAGCTCGGCCTCGGCACTGAAAAATATTCTGCAAAATCACGCGATCGGAGCATAAAGATATGTCGGAAGAAACGCTTGTGCGGCACTGCTCGCCAACGCTGGCGGGCATAAAAACGGGCAGCCTGTTCGGGTGCTGCTTCTCGTCGAGAGAGGAGCTCGTTTCGGAGCTGCGGAGGTTCAACGCGATGCTCTGCGGCAAGGGGCTGAGAGTAGTGTCGCTGCAATACAAGAACGGCAGGGCGCTGATTTATATCTACCGCCCCGCGCAGCTTTCGCGCGACCTCGGCGGAGAGCTGAGCTGCGAGCTGCTGAAAAGCCACGGGTACTCCTGCGGCAGCTGTGAACGCTGCATCAGTGAGCTGGTGACAAGGCTGAAAAACAGTGATGAGTTCCCGCACGAGATCGGGCTGTTTCTGGGATATCCTCCCGAGGATGTCTCGGGCTTCATAGAGCATAAGGCACAGGGCTGCAAATGTGTCGGCACCTGGAAGGTCTACGGCGATGAAGCCAAGGCAGAAAGAACATTTGCACGCTACAAGAAATGCACCGAGCTGTATCTGCGTCAGCTGCATCGCGGCTTCCCGATAACGAAGCTTGCGGTCAGTGTCCGCTGACAGCAAGATCGATCAATAAGACCATTCCTACAAAACCTCAGATACGACAAAAGTCCCCCGCAGGTAAAACTTGCAGGGGACTTCTTGTATCTTATTTGCTTTGCTTTGTGCCTGATCGGCAGCGCAGGTATCAGATGATGCCTGCGAGTATCAGGAACACAACTATGCCCACACCGAGCAGCGCGACCATACCGAGAGTGATAAGTCTGCGTATGGATTTCTTCTTTTCGATCTGTCTCTTCTTGAATTCCTCGATCGCATCGGGCTCGAAGGTCTGGCGCAGTGTCTTGCTGCCGAGACGCGGCTCGAGCATATCGTCGATCTTGATGTTGCGGTATTTCTCCTCGAGGGACATCGGGCTGCCGCGGTCTACCATCTCATACGGTGAATCGAGCAGAGCCTTGTTGTAGGTCTTCATGTTGATCTCGTCCATCGTGAGGTCGGCAGGCGCGGGAGCGTTCATGTTCTCGCCGTTGTTGAAAACGTGCTTTGTGTCCACGTCCTGCATGAACTGGTTGCGGCTGCGGTTGGCACGGAGCATCTGAACGAGAGCCTTGGTGTAAAGGTTCTGTTCCTCCTCCTCGTCGTCCGAGCTTTCCGTGAGATTGATATTCGAGGTATCGGGCACATCGTTCTGAGCGTCCTCTTCTATCTCTTCTATCAGGCTGGTGCGCTTTTTCTTTTTCAGAGCGGGTGCAACAACGCCCTTCTCATCGCTGCTCGCAGCAGGTCCCGATGGTGCGGCAGTCGGCTTGGGAGCAGAGGTGTATTCGTGCGTAGGCTCCAGATGCAGTGTCTCGGAGGGCTCCTCCTCGATAGTCATAATGCTGCTCTGAGAAGGCTTCTTCCTGAGCTTGGGAGCCGAGGTGGTCTCCTCGCCGTGGTTGGTGGTCTGCTGGAAATGCATCGGCGGGTGCGGCGCTTCCTCGATATCGTCCTTCGGCATGATCGGAGCATCGGGCTCGGGCGGCAGCTGATCGGGCTCGTCGGGAACGATATGGCTCTCGTCGGGCTCCTCAAAGATAGCGTCGGCAGAAATGCTCGAAGCAGCCTCGGCAAATTCGTTGCTCTCGACCTTTGCCTCGTTCATAGCGGCAAAGGACATCATCTTGCCGGAAGAGATATCAAAATACTCGTCGCCGTCCTTCAGAGCCAGCTTGAGCTTGGGAGCGGGACCGCCGTTCTTGGGTGCATTTGCCTGCGGGATATCTATAACTTCAAAGACCTCGTTCAGGTCGATGCCCTTGAGCTTGAGGATATCCGATGCGTTGTCGCACTTCATCGAGCCGCGCACCATTTCCTTGAGCGGGAGCAGAATGATCTCGCAGAAGGTGACATAGAACGCACGGAACACCGACTTCTGGGGGTCTATCATTTCGGCAGGGAAGCGGTTGTCAAACACCTTGTCAAACACATCGGGCGACGAGGTTATAAGCTTGTCTATGTATTTGCAGAGCTGTATCCAGAGCTCGTGCTCTTCCATATCGGGGTCGTTGACGACGAGCCACATATAGCATCTCAGAAAGCAGTCATAGCAGGTGATGTCACGCAGATTGAGGGCAACGTCGTCTATATTCAGCGGAACGGTGAACTCACTGTCGGCATAGGCAAAGCAGCGGTAGCCGTTGCTGGCGAGCTTTGCATATGCAGTCTCAAGCGACTTTTTGTCTCTCGAGATAGGCGGCAGAGAATCAAAATCGAACTCGGTCTTAACGTTAACACCGCCCGCGGACGCGGCAGCAGTCAGGAATTCATTGTATCTCCTGTCTATATCGGCCTTCGACGAGTTTACGGCAACACCGAGCACCCTGAAAGGATTGCAGGCAAAGAGCTCTGTGGCGGTGATACCGATCTTATGTGTCAGCAAAATAACTCCCCCTCGTAATATTCAGTACAAGATCGCACATAAAACAACAAACAACAAAAAGTACTAAGTATTAAATGTACCTTAATTCATTATAACAAATATTTTAACATCATATGTTAAAATATTTCGCATTTTATATGACGCAGATATGAACTTTACAAAAAGTCCACAAAATAAGACGGTAATATTTTTCAAAAAAATGTTCAAAACTTATTGCAATTTTATTGAAATTAGTGTATAATAAAATAAATGTATGTTGAAAAACCAATGCCGCATTCTGCGCATTTGCGGCGGGCTGACCCCGCTGCACCGCTATCATACAGTTTTTATATCTGTTTAAATTTCAATTTGTGAGGAGGACTTTTTATGGCACTTTTCGGACATAAAAAGCGTACAGACGCGCCAGCTGCGGCACCTGCTGCAAAGCCCGCTGTCAACGCGGACGATATTTTCGGTGCTCCCGTAAGACGGCAGAAGTCGGGCGAGACGGTGTATATCAAGGAGTCGAAGTTTGATGAGGTGTCGGCAGAGACAGTGAGTGCCGAGGCTATCGACCCCGAGACGATAAAGAAGAAAATGGCCGAGCTCGAAAGAGAACTCGAGGAGCAGAAAAACAAGCCTGTCGTTACGGCAGCGGATTTCACCGCTGAGAACGTTAGACAGGAGGAGGTCACTGCTGCGCAGGACGATTTTGAAGAGCAGTACCGCATAGAGCATGAGCGGTTCGTGGCGGCTCACGAGAATAAAGAGATCGTTTCGGCGGATGCGGACGATGTTGAGAAAAAGATCACCGAGATGGTAGATGAGGTCGAGGAGCGTGCAAGGGCAAGAGAGGCACTCAATGCCGATATAGACCGTGTCGGTCAGGCAGAGGTGGACAGCAAGCTCGCGGAGCTTGGTGTCGCCAAGGACGTAACGCAGGACGCTGAGTATCAGAATATCGAGGCGGTGTCGGAGAAGGCTATGAGCGGTGTTGAGGATTATATCCGCACCGAGCTCGACACCCGCGTTCCCGTTGAGGAGGACGATGATATAGAAGCAGTCAACGATCAGCTGCTGGCTGCCAAGACAGAGGAATTCATGAAGCAGTACGGCGACAGAAAAAGGCAGGACTGAGAAACGGCCGAGCCGATAACAAAAATAATAACAATAACAATTAAAACGGATATTCCGCGGCTGAGGGACCGCGCAGTGAGGAGGTCAGACCGAAGTGACGATCAATGTAGAAAATCCGATAATCAGTTATTCAAAGAAGGGTACGCCCTTTGCGTACGAGAGGCTGTTTTTTGCAACGATAGAGCCGTATATCCTTGAGTTCAAGAACTGCCGTCTTGACAGGCTTACCGAGGACGATCAGGCGAGATGCCTTGCAAGGATATACAAGAAGATGGAAGTGAACGGTGTTCCCGTGCTCGATTTCTTCAAGGCCGATCTTGACAGACTGAAGGAGCAGGGCAAGAGCCAGTACTTTATAACAACAAGGCTCGCGGAGGTGATCGCCAGGGATATCTTCTGCTGCTTTGACAAGAATCTTTATGATGATAACGAAGAGTTCGCGGTATGTGACAGGATCTACTGCATAGTAAAGGACGGTCAGCGTGATTTTATAATCTGCGACAATACGGTCAAGGAGGGCAAGCTTGCCCGCAAGCATCTTTCGCCCGAGGCTGAGTATTTTGCCGAGCTGATGAAGTTCAACGAGCAGGGCAGGCTGCCCCGCGAGAACGATATGCCGTTCTGATGCCGCAGGACGAAAAAATTAAGGAGAGTGCTTACGATGGTAGTTATTGAAATGGAAAACGGAAAACAGATAAAGATAGAGCTTTATCCCGAGGCTGCGCCGATAACCTGCCGTAACTTTGAGAAGCTTGTGAAAGAGGGCTTTTATGACGGGCTGATATTCCACAGGGTCATAAGCGGCTTTATGATACAGGGCGGCGACCCGCTCGGAACGGGCGTGGGCGGCTCCAAGGAGAGGATCAAGGGCGAGTTCAAGGCCAACGGGGTTGACAACCCGATCAAGCATACAAGGGGCGTTGTATCCATGGCAAGAGCAATGGATCCCAACTCGGCAAGCTCGCAGTTCTTTATCATGCATCAGGACGCTGCGTACCTTGACGGTAACTATGCTGCCTTCGGAAAGGTGATCGAGGGCATGGACGCAGTCGATGAGATAGCTGCAACGGCAGTCGGCTTCAATGATAAGCCCCGTATCCCGCAGGTGATGAAGAAGGTCACCTGGGTCGAGGACTGACAGATATGCAATACCGCCCGATACGGTCTTTATTGACCGCATCGGGCTTTTTGCATCGTGACCTGAAGAATCAAAACACAAAACATAAAAACATCAAAACATCAAAAAGTATAAGCCTGCACAATTTTACGATCCGGAGCGCGGCAAAGCCGCCCATTGCACAATAAGGGTCGCGACGGAATTGCGCGCCGCCGCTGCGGAGATTTGAAAAAACTGCTTGACAATCAATTATTCTGTGCTATAATTGTTATAATGGGTGGAATGTTCTTTTGTTTTGAGTGCCGAACTCTGTTCGGACTATCGGAAGGAGAATAGGTCTGATGAAAAAGCTGCTGCTGGTGTTCAATCCTCGCGCGGGAAAGGGATTGATAAGAACCAATCTCTGCGAGATAATAAACATCTTTACAAGGGGCGGATATGATGTTACTGCTTATCCTACTCAGGCTAAGCTCGACGGTATGAATAAGATAATCAGTGACGGCAATATGTATGATGTGATCGTCGTTTCGGGCGGAGACGGTACTCTGAGCGAGGCTGTAAAGGCTATGATGAAGGTCGGCAGCAAGATACCGCTCGGGTATATCCCCGCAGGCTCCACCAACGATTTTGCTTCGAGCATGGATATACCGAAGAATATGAAGCAGGCTGCTTTGGCGATCGTTAAGGGCGTTACATTTGATTACGATGTGGGTGAGTTCAACGGCGAGTACTATGTCTATGTGGCGGCATTCGGCGTGTTCACAGATGTTACCTATGAGACCTCGCAGAAGTGGAAAAACCGCTTCGGGCATATGGCATATGTGGGCGAGGCGATAAAGAGACTGCCAACATATACGGGGCATAACGTGCGCGCCGAGTACGACGGCGGCTCGGTCGAGGGAAGCTATATCCTCGGCATGGTGACTAATACCAAATCCGTCGGCGGCATGAAACGGCTGATCTCGGGAGGGGTATGCTTCGACGACGGGCTCTTTGAGGTCACGCTCGTCAAGACACCGTCGGGGCCTATCGCGCTCCAGAGCCTGCTGCGCGAGGCGGCGGTCAACAGCCTTTCGGAGAAGAATTTCGTCACCTTCAGGACCTCTAAGCTGCGGCTTATCTTCGACGAGGATATGCCGTGGACGCTCGACGGCGAGTCGGGCGGAACTCACAGAGAGGTGAATATAATAAATCATAAGCAGGCGGTGAGCTTCATAGTCATGCCCGACGACAAGACCGCCGAGCAGCAGCTTGTGAACGCACTCGCAAACGATAAAGGGATAGAGATAGAGGAAAGCGATAAATATGGTACTTAAAATCAAAAAGAAAAAGCTTATATTCTCGGCACTGCTGTGGTCGGTGCTGAATGCGGGGATAGTGCTGCTGATCGAAAAGATCTTCCACAGCGTTACCGCGGACGTGGTCACGTCAACGGCGTTCAGTATGCTGTGGGTGCTGTTCGCGGTGATGTTCTGCCGTCACAGCGGCGAGACACAGGAGACAGAGGAATAAATGTATATCTGTCCGATATGTAAGAAAAAGCTGAAACTGTCCGAAAAATCGTACAGATGTCAGAACAGGCACTGCTTTGATGTCGCGGCAAAGGGCTATGTGAATCTGCTTACCACCAAGGGGCGCGACCCCTCGAAGGCGGGGGACGATAAGCAGATGCTGCGCTCGCGGACGGATTTTCTCGACACGGGGGCATATCAGCCGCTGGCGGACACGCTCTGCAAGGTCATCGGCGAGCTGACGGACGGTATAAAGCGTCCCGTCATGATCGACTGCGGCTGCGGCGAGGGCTACTATACCGTGGCGGCTGCGGCAGCGGTGAAAGAGGCAGAGGTATACGGGATAGATATATCCAAGAACGGAACAGCGCACGCGGCATCAAGGGCACGGGCAGCAGGCTGCCAAAATGCGCATTTTGCGGCGGCATCGGCATTCTCGCTCCCGTTTCGGGAGGGGAGCGCCGATATCATTCTCTCGGTGTTTGCGCCTGTGACAAATGACGAGTATGCAAGAGTGCTCAAAAAGGGCGGGCGGCTGATAGTCGTTTCGCCGACAGAGCGGCATCTGTTCGGGCTGAAAGCGCTGATCTACGATGAACCGTATGAGAACAAGCCGAATCGCTATTCGCTTCGCAGCTTTAAATTGGCGAACGAGCAGCGTGTGGAGTATACGTTCACGCTTGAGAGCGATAAGCAGGCGAAGGATCTGTTTGCGATGACACCGTACTGCTACAAGACCTCGCCCGAGGCGGCAGCGCGGCTCGACGGCTGTGCGCCGCTCGAGACAGAGGCGGGATTTCTGGTGCAGGAGTATATCAGGGAATAAAGAACTATAAGCAAAAAGCAAAGGAAAGTGAAGAAATGGAAAAGACATTTTGCAAAGGCTATACATGGGGCTTTTTCTCGGGCAGCGGAACGTTTCAGACCAAGCAGGCAGAGGAGTCGATGGAGTATCTGGCATCGCTGGGGCTCGACTGGATATGCATACCCGTGAACTGCTTTCAGGAGGCATTTTATTCGCTCAATGTGTTCTCGCTGTTCGGCAGGACACAGACCGATGAAGACGTGGCATTCGCGGTAAAAAAGGCTAAGAGCCTCGGCTTGAAGGTCTGTCTGAAGCCGATGGTGGACTGCCTTGACCGTTCGTGGAGAGCAAGGATAGATTTCCCGCATGAAAATCCATTTTACCTCGACCGCTGGTTTGAAAGCTATACGCGCTTTATGTGCTACTATGCGGCGCTTGCGGAAAAGCTCGGCTGCGAGATGCTCTGCACGGGCTGCGAGATGGCGGGCATGGATAAGAATTCCCGCCGCTGCCGCGAGATGATCGGCAGGGTGCGCGAGGTTTATTCGGGGCTGATAATGCATAATATCAATCATGGCGACGAGCTGCGCTTTGACTGGCTCGATGCGGTGGATATCATAGGTATATCCGCATACTACCCCGTGACCACCGCGGAGGATAACAGCCTTGAAATGATGCGCAGCCGCTGGGCATACCATATGCAGCAGGTCGAGCGCTGCCACGAGAGGTTTGACCGCCCGATCATGTTTGCCGAGATAGGTGTGCGCAATGAGCAGGGCTGCACGCAGTATCCGTGGGATTTCCACAACCGTCCCGATAAGCCCGAGGACGAGCAGGAGCAGGCGGATTTCTATGAATCGGCTATGGAAGCAAGCTGGGATAAGCCGTGGTTCTGCGGCTACTTCTGGTGGGACTGGAAGGCCAAGCTTCCGCCCCGTGAAAAGGCTCACGAGAACCGCGATTTCACTGTCTACGGCAAGAAGGCCGAGGAAGTGCTGGCGCGGTGGTATAAAATAAAATATAAAAAAGGCAAGGATAAAACAAGCAGTAAGTAAAGTGATGACAGGCTCGGGAGCGGTGTGATGCCGCTCCCGTTCTGCGTCTCGGTGAGCTCGGATCAAATATCGGGATATTGCAGAAAAGGATTGACATTTTCTTGCTGTTGTGATATTATATAATAGGAAAATATGAAATGCAGACCGTTTACAGTATCACAGTAATAAATCCGAGGTGAATTCAATGACCGATTATTGTTATCCCGTGCTCGGTGATGAGGTCGGGCTTCCGATGTACCTGCTCGGTGCAGGGGCAAGAGATCAGGAGTTCCACTTTATCCGCGAGGACGGCTACCCGAATCATCAGATCATCTATTGCGTGCGCGGGAGCGGCGTGCTGCGGCTCGACGGTATCGACACCCCGATCTGCGAGGGCGATGCCTTCTATCTGCCGCCGAATGTCCCGCACGAGTATTTTCCGACCGACGAGATCTGGGAGACGCACTGGCTTACCTTTGACGGCAGAGAGTGCCCGCAGATGCTCGCATTTATAGGTCTGGACAGGGCAAAGGTGTTCCGTATCCACGATATAAGCGCCGTGGACGCGATCTTCAAGAAGATACTCTATCTGATGAAGACAAATTACTATTACAGCGGCTGCCAGTGCTCGGCACACCTCTATCAGTTCCTGATCGAGCTCAACCGTGTGATGAATATGCAGACAGGTGCCAAGGACGGTGCCAAGCTCAACCAGCTCACTCCCGTTATCGAGTATATAGACAATAACTACAGCCGCGACCTTACCCTTGCAGAGCTCTCGGAGCTTATCGACCTTTCGCCGCAGTATCTTTGCAGGCTCTTCAAGGAGTGCCTGAATATGCGCCCGTTTGAGTATCTGGCAAGAAAACGTGTTTCTCAGGCAAAGCTGCTTCTGCTCGAGGACAAGCTCAATGTCAATGAGATAGCACGATCGGTCGGGTATAACGATTGCAGCTATTTCTGCGCCGTTTTTAAGCGGCACGAGATGCTCTCCCCCGCCGAGTTCCGCTCGCTGCACAAGAGGGCTTCTTCGGGCAGCTGATAAGTCAGCACTGCAAACAGCTCCGCATCTCAGCGGAGCTGTTTTAGTAATAATACTATTCCCCGATCCTGCTGTGTACTGCCGCAAACGATAACTTACCTTACTGCCTGCGGGACCTACTGGGGAAAACCTTTCTGAAG
>CAMOFU010000083.1 GCA_946613705.1 uncultured Clostridia bacterium | reverse complement strand
CCTTACAAAGCGCTTATGCGTATACGCTCTTGATAGCCTCCACTATCTCGGGGAAATACCAGCGGGGTCCCATCGGGTCGCGGTCCATAAGCCCGAAGTTCTCTCCGTTGCCGAATACCGCGTTGTTGTCCCACCATACGCAGGGGATACCGTAGCTCTTCGCCATCGTCAGATAATCCTTCACGCAGGCAACTCTGTCCTCAACATTGTTGTCCTTGTTCATGCTGCCGTATTCGCCTACGATAACAGGTATCTGCTTAGAGATGAACAGATCGTCCAGCGTGTAGAAGAAGTTCTCTATCTCCTTGCTGTTCGGGTCGTATTCATTGGTGCCCTTAGTGTCCAGCGCAAATGAGTAGGGCAGATAAGCGTGAACAGATACGATCACCTTGTCGTCACCCTCGGGCAGATATACCTCCTTCAGACAGCTCCTGTTTGAGGAAGCCGCATAGCCCGTCATCATCAGTATACGCTTATCATTGTTGCCGCCCGAGCTGCGCACCGCATCGTAGAATACCTTCTCGTATTCCGCAACGATAGCCCGCGAGGACTTGTCGCCGCCCGTCCATTCCTTTCCCGTCCCGCGGAGCCTCGGCTCGTTGAGCCCCTCGAATATCAGATGCTCGTCATAGTTCTTGAACTCCTCCGCGATCTGCTCCCACAGCGCCTTGAGCTGCTCCTTGTCCTGCTCCTTGTTCTCCTCGGTCGGGAAATACCATTCCTCGTGATGCGTGTTCAGGATAACGAACATACCGTCGTCTATCGCATAGTCCACGATCTCCTTCACTCTCGCCATCCATTCCGCGTCTACCTTGTAGTCCGCGTCCATGTGCGAGTCCCACGTCACAGGGATACGCGCTACGTTGAAGCCCTCCTGCGCCAGGAGATCATACATCTGCTTCGAGGTCTTCACAGGCTGCCACGCAGTCTCGTTGCCTACTCCCATGTTCCCCGTAGCGTCCATCGTGTTGCCGAGGTTCCAGCCGTAGGTCATCTCCTTCACCAGCTCCCAGGCCGAGATGTCTCTCATCGGCTTCGGAGTATCGTCAGCCTTGCTCTCGTCAGCCGACTCAGTACCCTCCGCCGACTGCGCATCATTGCCGCCCTCGGCAGCGCTGCCGTCCGCCGATGCAGCGTCCGAAGCAGTGTCCGCCTTGGACGAGCTGTCGCCGCTCCCGCAGGAGGCAAGCCCTGCCAGCGCCATCACCGAGGCAGCCGTAAGAGCTAAGAATCTTTTCAGTCTCATGTCACATTCTCCTTTGCTTTATTGCTATTGCTCACTCATATACCACAGGCGGCACTATAGGTATCACCCGCCTGTTCTTCACCGCATCTATGTAATCCTCAATACCTCCGAGCGGATCCGCCGTGATAACTCCGCTCAGCCTCGCCGCCGTAAGATGATGATTGTCGCTGCCCGCCGTGATCGGCAGACCGCAGCTCTCCGCATACCACCGCGCACGGTCGTTCATCCTGTCGTCCGCATTGCCGCAGTTGTAGATCTCCACCGCATCGGTCCACTGCGGCAGCAGCCTTATCTCCCGCAGATAATTCGCCTCTCTGAACGGGTGCGCATGGACGATATATCCCCCGTCGCCGTGTACCCTGTCACAGTAATCAAAAACATTCATCAGGCATACCTCGGGAGTCGCAAGCAGCCAGTCCTTTCCCAGCCCGTAGGTCAGCAGATCGGCTCCCTCGTAGCAGTATTCCCACCCGAAGAATACCTTCAGCCCTATCCTGTCTCCTTCCTCCTTCGCGGCATCATAGCCCGCGCAGAAGAGCTCTACCTTTTCCTCCCAGCCTGCGCCCTCCTTTATCTCACGGCGGCAGTTGCCGTTGAAAAAGTGGTCGGTAATGATTATCCCGTCGTAACCGAGCTGCTTGTATCTCCTTGCCTGCTCCGCCCCCGATGCCGAGGCACACGCCGAGGTCTCTCTTGTATGCATATGGGTCTCGTATCTGAACATTTCGGTTCCTTTCTATGGCAGATCCCGCTTTTGCTCTCTGCCTTAAAGCTCTATCCCTCTGCTTATTATCTCCATGCACATTCTTCCGTTGTGGTACGGGCACTTCCACGGTCCCACGATCTCCTTCCAGTCGTGCGGCGTGCCGTCAAAGCTTACCTCCGAATACCATTCGCTGCCCTCGCGCTTGTCGATAACGTCCGACTTGATGTATTCCCATACCGAACGCGCCGCATCAAGGAAGCTTCGGTCACCGCTGTGCTGGTATGCATTCACGAACCCGACTACCGTTTCCGCCTGCACCCACCATATCCTCGTGCGGTCGATCTTATCATTCTCCCGCTCGTTGTTCAGAGCACCGTTCTCAAACGCAATGTCCAGTATGTTCCGTGAGATCTTCAGGTCGCGCTCCGCCCATTCCTTTTTCAGCTCCTCGTCGCCGAGCGTGTCACACGCCAGATCGGTAAGCCATGTCGCCTCTATGTCATGCCCGTAGGAGTGGATATCCCCGATAACATCAAGCTTCTTATCAAAGAATACCCTCAGCGCGTTCCTCTCGGGGTCGAACACCTTGTCCCTCATCTGCCCCAGCAGATACCTCAGCCGCTCGGCTACCCTCTCGCTGCCGTCAGCCTTGTAAAGCTCGGTGTATGCCTCGATCAGATGCAGTATCGTGTTCATCGTCTTGTCCGCCATCAGCCCGTTCTCCGAAAGCGCATCGTTCGGCACGGGCTCCCAGTCAACAGTGAAGGCCTCGCGGTAGCCGTATTCATCGGGCGTCTTCTCTTCAATGTCAGAAAACAGCTTGTATGCCAGATCAAGCGCGAACCTGTCCCCCACCGCATTGTAGTAGCATGAAAGCGCATAGATCGCAAAGGCTATGTTGTAGGTGTGCTTCATCGTGTCGGCAGGTGCGCCCTTGTAGTCGGTCATCCAGTATACACCGCCGTTTTCATAGTCGATGCAGTGGTTCTTCACAAACTCAAATGCATGGAATGCCAGCTCCCTGTACTTCTCATCGCCCAGCACGATATAGCACTTCGAGAAGAACCACAGTATCCTCGAATGCAGGATAACGCCCTTGTCGGCTTTCCTGTCAAGCTCCAGCCCGTAGCTCAGATAGCCGTAAAAGCCGCCGTTCTCCTCGTCCTTCATTCCCGCCCAGAAGGGTACTATGTGCCCCTCCAGCTCCTTTCTCACTTCATCGGTCATCATATCCCGTCACTCCTTCGGTGTAAATGTAAGCTCTATGAACTGCAAACAGTCAAACATATCCAGCCTGCCGTCCTCTCTCAGCGTCCCGTAATATACGCGGTCATACGATCTGCTGTTTGCCTTGGTGCCCCAGCGCCATACCTCCTCAACGTTGAGTATCAGGCAGCAGAGCGCATTGTAGTCATGGCAGTTCTCCCTTACCTCAAGAGCAATGTTCTCGACCGTAACGCCCTCAACATTCTCTCTCAGATAATCAAGCGCCTCCCTGCCCCGTATCACCCTGTAGGTCCCCGAGGTGCATACATCGTCTATCGTCTCGATCTCGGTGTAGAGCAGAAAGCCCCCGCCGCTTTTCAGCTCGAGCACATAATTGTCAAGCCCCGAGACTACCCATGTCCTGCCCGAAAGCTTGTCGCCGGCAGCAGCACCCTCGGTCTCGGTCAGCAGCGCCGTGTCCGCAAGCTCTGCCAGCTCCCCGAGCAGCACCGCCTTCTTTCGCGGCTCCGCATCAATGCTCTCGCCCTTCAAAAGCCAGAACTCCCTGTTCTCCTGCGAGAAGATGAATTTCAGCACACACAGGTTCCCGCCGCTCCGATAGCTTATCGCCGCAGTCTGGTACTCAATGCCGTTTTTGTCCTTCTTAGTATCCGATACCTTCTCGGCTACCTCCGCACCCTCGGGCAGCTTCTCAATGTACTGCGCCAGCACCCTGTCGGGAGCCAGCCATTTGTCCCAGCTGCACCCGCAGTACATATACGCGCAGTGCTCCTCGTCATCTATAAATGCCGTATTGTCATCAGCCTTCTCACTGCGCCACCTGTCGGGTATCATCAGACTGATGCGTTCAAATTCCTTCACAGCTGCCGTCTTGGGCGGCTCGGGCTTCTTGGGCAGCACCTCGTCGATGCTCACCCGCTCCACCGTTTCGGCAGCCTGCCCCTCTGCCCTGCCGCAGCCGCCTGATATCAGCGCCGCCGCCAGCAGACAGGCCGCGATTTTTCCTGCTCCTGCTCTCATCTCTGCCCCTTATCCTTCTCCCGTAAGCATTTTCCCGAGCGCTTCGGGTGTCTCAGCTATGCAGAGCGCTCCGCTCTCCTCAAGCTCACCCGCCTCGGCAAAGCCCCAGCCCGCACCTATGCAGCCGAGCCCCGCTTCCCGCGCTCCGAGCACATCGAACCTCCTGTCGCCGACCATCACAGCCTCCGACCTGTCCGCGACCCCGAGCCGCCTGAGCGTTTCCTCTATTACCTCCGCCTTGGTGTCGAGCGTCCCGTCCAGACCGCAGCCCGTGACTGTGTCAAAATATCCCTCCAGCCCGAACCGCTCCAGTATACGCTTTGAAAACACCTCGGGCTTCGATGTTGCGACCGCCAGCCTGTAGCCGGCCGCCCTTAGCTCCCGAAGCAGCTGCTCTGCCCCGTCATACGGCCTGTTCTCAAACAGCCCGATCGTCGAGTATCTCTCGCGGTAGTATTTTATCCCCAGCTCCGCTTCCTCTTCACCGAGCCCGAACAGCTCCCGAAAGGTCACCGTCAGCGGCGGACCCAGCATCGGCCGCAGGCTCTCCCGCGCAGGCACTTCCCTGCCGAGCCTTCTCAGCGCGTACTCCGCACAGTTGAGTATCCCCTCTGCCGAATCGGTCAGCGTCCCGTCAAGGTCAAACAGTATATACCTGTACCGCCTATCCATCTATCCTGCGTACCTCTATGTAGTATCTCTTGTCCGCCGCATGACCCATCGAGAAGGTCTTTCTCGGCAGCGCTCCGTCAGCGATGACCGTCGGGAACAGCTCCTCCTTGCCCATATCGGGCAGCAGGAACCCTACCGCGTCGTCAGCCTGCGACAGCCTGTCGATCACCTCGGCACCGTGGATGTAATCCACCCTGCCCCCCATATCGGGAAGTATCTCGTCAAGCGCCGCCTGTAACGAGCCGACCGCCAGCTTTGAAAGCGGCTCGCCTATGTACATATCCCTGTGAACTCCCTTTTCAACAACAGTCACTCTCTGCACGCCCTCACTGTCGGAAAGCTTCAGCCTTTCTTTCAGCCTGTCAAGCAGCGCCCTCGGATCGACTCCCGTTACTATTCGGTGTATCGCCTCGAACCTCAGCGCCTCCGAGTGCAGGTTCACTATCTCCACCAGCGCATACCTTGCAGGGTGTCCCGAAAGATCCTCCCCCGCGTGCTCTGCCTTCAGCTGCTCATAGTATGCCTTTGCCGTCGCCAGCGAGTGATTCCCGTCACCCATCGCATACACCAGCGGCTGCTCCCCGTTCAGCCCGTACCTGCGGTTGAACGCTTCGGGGTCGCCAAGCGCCTCCAGCGCCCTCTCAACGCCCTGCGCCGCCTCCTCGCTCACCAGCAGACCGCGAATGCTCCCGCCGCCCTGCATCAGCTCAAAGTCGTAAAGCTTCTCAAAGCCCGCCTTTGCAGCCGTAAGCGGCTCCACAACGGTCCTTTCGGGGTCGTCTATCAGTATCATTATGTGCGGCAGCTCTATCGGCGCACCCGTGCGTATCTTCACTCTCGGCGGTATCCTCTCGATCACCGTCGCCTCAGTCGCCCTTACAGCAGACTTCGAGCCCTTCGTGTAATCATACTGCTCCAGATCTATCTTCCCGACGATGCCCGCTCTTGTCAGCCCGTCCGACTGCACCCGCTCGATATATATAAACGAGTTCTTCTTCTCCTCAAACAGCCCGTCCGCAAGATACTGCCGCATATTCTTATGTATATCCTCTATCCGCTCAGCCACGTCCTCGTCCTCAAGATATACCTCGGGCAGTATCAGCCTCAGCGCCGACGGCTCCCCGCCGACTACAGCCTCGGTCTCCGCCCAGTAGTCGGGCTCACTCGTGTACTGGTCGCAGGCAACTACCGCCCACTTCTCCATGTCCTTTACCTTCGGCAGCAGTATGTCCGCTCTCGTGAATGCAGTCATCGTCATTCCTCCCGTTTATATATTAAATGTATTGTCAGCCGTTATCGTTACCGTTACCGTCATTGTCACTCTGCTGCGGATAGGCGATCCTGGGCGGCATAGTCCCGCTCTCCTGTCCGTCCGCCCTGCCCTTGTCACTGCCGCTGTCCTCCCTGTAGGGCTTCGTCACGTTCCACAGCAGCAGCTCCACCACAAGCAGCGCCGCAAGTATCGGCAGCCCGTAATAGAACAGTATCGCCCCGAGCATACCGGGTCCGAAGAAAGTCGAATCCTTCGCGCTTATGATGTCCGCCAGCCCGACTATCGCCAGCAGCACGATGACAGTGATGTCCCCTATCGCAAACAGCTTCCAGCCCGAGGGCTCCTTTCCTTTGCCGCGGTGCCTCGATACAGCCGAAACAGCCGCCATTATCAGGAACACTATCGCCACAGCCGCACAGATAAATCCCAGCACCATCAGCATCAGTATATTTACCACACTAAGCCACAGTGCGATCATGCCTGCCGCGATTATCCCGAACACCAGCGCAGGCCTCAGATACTTAGGCATAGAGATCCCCCTCTCAAACGTTTTCGTTATCCATAACCCAAACAGGACGGAGAAAAGTCCCCGTCCTGTGATGATCATTCAGCCTTCTTAGCGCCGCAGCACTTCTTGTATTTCAGACCGCTGCCGCAGGGACACGGATCGTTCGGACCGATGCGCTTCACCCTTCTCGTAAGGTTGTGATGCTGCGGTCCCTCGCTGAGCACCTGCTCGCGCTTCGGTGCCTGTGCCTCGCCGCCCTGCCTTCTCACCTGTATCGTGAACAGCATTCTCACGGTGTCCTCGCGTATGGAATCCACCATCGCGTCGAACATCTCAAAGCCCTCCATACGGTACTCAACAACAGGGTTCTTCTGACCGTAGCTTCTCAGACCGATACCCTTTTTCAGCTCGTCCATATCGTCGATGTGTGCCATCCACTTGGTGTCTACCACCTTCAGCAGAACAACTCTCTCGACCTCTCTTAACATATCCGTGCCGAGCTCCTCCTCGCGCTGTGCATACATAGCCTCGGCTCTCTCGGTCAGCATATTGATTATATCCGCCTTTGAAACGGAATCCAGCTCATCGGCAGAATACCTGAAATCGT
Organism: uncultured Clostridia bacterium; assembly: GCA_946613705.1. Lineage (GTDB taxonomy): Bacteria > Bacillota > Clostridia > Oscillospirales > Ruminococcaceae > FB2012. The sequence continues at coordinate 2,380 of CAMOFU010000083.1, read as the reverse complement.
CGTCCACAGTGAACAGACCCATGAAGTGATCTCTCAGTCCCTCAAGGTTCCAGTAATCGTGCATCTCGTCATCGGGCAGATAGGTGTTCACCGAGGTCGCGATAAAGTCATGTATCATGCTCAGGATATATTCGTGTATATCCTCGCCGTTGAGCACCTTCTGTCTCTGACCGTAGATTATCTCACGCTGAGCGTTCATAACATCGTCGTAGTTCAGTACGTTCTTTCTGATGTTGAAGTTCCTGCCCTCGATCTTCTTCTGCGAGGACTCGATAACGCTCGAAAGCATCTTCGACTGGATAGGTGTGTTCTCGTCCACCTTCAGCGCATTCATCATTCCCGTGATGCGGTCGCCGCCGAACAGTCTCATCAGATCGTCCTCCAGCGACAGGAAGAACAGGCTCTCCCCGGGGTCGCCCTGACGGCCCGAACGTCCGCGCAGCTGATTGTCGATACGCCTTGACTCGTGCCTCTCGGTACCGATGATGAACAGTCCGCCCGCTTCCTTAACAGCCTCGGCCTTTTCCTTTACCTCGGCATTGTATTTCTCCATGAACTGCTTGTACTTCTCTCTTGCCTCGAGTATCGTCTCGTCATCTGTCTCGGCAAAGCCCGTCGCCTCAACAATGACCTCCTCGGGATAATCCAGCTTGTAAAGGTCGGCAGTTGCAAGATATTCCGCATTTCCTCCGAGTATGATATCCGTACCACGTCCTGCCATGTTCGTAGCGATCGTAACAGCACCGAACTTGCCCGCCTGCGCTACGATCTTTGCTTCCTTCTCGTGGTACTTCGCATTCAGCACCTGATGCTTAATGCCCTTGTTTTTCAGCAGCCTCGAAAGATACTCCGATTTCTCGATCGAAACGGTACCCACCAGCACAGGCTGTCCCTTTTCGTGGCACTCGATTATCTTATCTATCACCGCATTGAACTTGCCCTTCTCGGTCTTGTAAACAACATCGGGGTGATCCTTTCTGATAACAGGTCTGTTGGTCGGCACCTCGATACAGTCGAGCTTGTAGATCTCCCTGAACTCGTCCTCCTCTGTCAGCGCAGTACCCGTCATGCCCGAAAGCTTCTTGTAAAGGCGGAAGAAGTTCTGGTAGGTGATGGTGGCGATCGTCTTGCTCTCGCGCATTACCTTAACGCCCTCTTTTGCCTCTATCGCCTGATGCAGACCGTCATTGAAGCGTCTGCCGTCCATGATACGTCCCGTGAACTCGTCAACGATGAACACCTCGTCACCGCCGCTCTTTCCGGGCTTTACAACGTAATCTATATCCCTGTGCATCGTGCCGTTCGCCTTGATAGCCTGATTGATGTGATGCAGCAGCGTCATATTGTCCGCGTCCATAAGGTTCTCAACGTTGAAGGCACGCTCCGCCTTCGCAACGCCCGACTTGGTGAGCGTCGCCGTCCTTGCCTTCTCGTCGATGATATAGTCGCCGTCAAGCGCATCGTTGTCCGCCTTGTCGTCCATCTCAACAACGGTGATCGGCTTCAGTGTCTTTGCAAAGCGGTCCGCAAGCGTATACAGCTCGGTGGACTTGTCTCCCTGACCCGAGATGATAAGCGGAGTTCTCGCCTCATCAATAAGTATCGAATCGACCTCATCGACGATAGCGAACGAGAAATCCCTCTGCACCTTGTCCTTCTTATAGATGACCATGTTGTCTCTCAGATAGTCAAAGCCGAACTCCGAGTTCGTGCCGTAGGTGATGTCGGCATTGTAAGCCTCGCGCTTGGCATTGTTGTCCATGCCCTGCAAAACACAGCCGATCGACTGCCCGAGGAAACGGAAGACCTTGCCCATCTCCTCCGACTGGAACTTCGCCAGATAGTCGTTCACCGTTACAACGTGAACGCCTTTGCCGTCCAGTGAATTTGCATAAGCCGCCAGACACGCCACCAGCGTTTTACCTTCACCTGTCTTCATCTCCGCGATACGCCCCTGGTGCAGAACTATCGCTCCGATTATCTGCACGGGGAAGGGTTTCTTGCCGAGAACTCTCCACGCTGCCTCACGGCAGACCGCGAGCGCATCGGGCAGTACGTCGTCCAGCGTCCCCAGCCCGTCCGAGATCTTGTCCTTCATTATCTGCGTCTGCTGCCTGAGCTCCTTGTCGCTCATCACCTGATACTTCTTCTCAAGATCCAGCACCTGCTGCTTGATAGGCTCTATCCTTTTAAGCTCCTTCTTGGAATAATTTCCGAAGATCGCTTCCACAAGACCCATTTTTTCATTCCACCTTCTGTTTTATTCATTTCATTTTGCATATCATATATCATATACTTTCCTGTTACGCCTATTGATATAGCAATACATTATATATTATACCAAATCAAACCCGAATTGTCAACAATTATTTTCCGCCGC
>CAMOFU010000082.1 GCA_946613705.1 uncultured Clostridia bacterium | reverse complement strand
ACAATGCAGTGCGCGACGGCATTGCGCTGTCGCCGCTGCGACCGCTGCGACCGCTGCGACCCTTAGTGTAAAATGACTGTAGGCCGATCGTGACCTGAAAAGAGAAAACATCAAAACAAATAAGCTTGCACCAATTACGATCCGGAGCGCATCAAAGCTCTCCTCCCGCACAATGCAGTGCGCGACGGCATTGCGCTGTCGCCGCTGCGACCGCCGCTGCGGCGGTTGATTTTTTCAGAAATATATGTTAGAATAGTAACAGCAATAAAAAGGGGGTGATCTGTTGAATGTAAATGCTCCGTCCGAGGTGTTTACCGAAAATGTCCTCGGCGAGCAGGACGGGTATTCCTTCGAGCTGTGGAAGGACACGGGAGAGACCTCGCTCACCCTGACGGGCGGGGGCTGCTTCGGCTGCCGCTGGAGCGGGATAAACAATGCCCTGTTCCGCAAGGGACGCAGACTCGGCTGCACGAAGACCTTCAGGGAATACGGCAGGATCTCTGTCTTCTACGGCGCGGATTACCGCCCCGAGGGAAATTCCTATTTCTGCATCTACGGCTGGAGCAGAGAGCCGCTCATCGAATACTACATAGTTGAGAGCTGGGGCAGCTGGAGACCTCCCGAGGCCGACGGAGCGCTCGGCACCTTCGAGTCGGACGGCAAGCTGTACGATGTTTACAGGACTACCCGAGTGCAGCAGCCCTCGATCGAGGGCAGGAAGACCTTTGTCCAGTACTGGAGCGTGCGGCGCGAAAAGCCCGCCGACGGCAGGATCGAAGGTACTGTGAGCATAAGCAGGCACTTCGAGCAGTGGGAAAAGCTCGGGCTTCCGCTCGGCAGGCTGTACGAAACGGCTCTCACCGTAGAGGGCTTTCAGTCCTCGGGCAGTGCGGAGATATTCCGCAACGAACTTATATTTGAAAAGGAGTGATCTTAATGATCTGTCCAAACTGCGGTCAGGAAACTGACGGAAACTTTTGCAGGATCTGCGGCACACCTCTCGGCGGTCAGCAGCCGAGCCCGACTATGCCGATAAGCGGCGACCCGATAGTTGTCGAAAGGCGCGAGATAGTCACCTGCATCATCCTCTGCATCATAACACTCGGCATCTATTCGCTCTACTGGATGTATAAGCTCAACACCGAGGTGAGCGCTGTCTCGTATGAACAGGCACCCACCGACAGCGGACTGGTAGTGCTCCTGTCGATCGTGACCTTCGGCATATATATGCTCTACTGGGACTACAAGCAGGGCGAGCGCATCGACCGCATACATAATATGCGCGGTGTGCCGACGAGCGGCAGCACGAACGTGCTCTATCTGATACTGGGCCTCGTTGGTGTCAGCATCGTCTCAATGGCGCTGATGCAGAACGAGCTCAACACCTATGCGTAAGGAAGCGTCATGATGAAAGCAGACTATAACAAACCCGCAAGGCTGATAGCAGCCTACGGTCTTGAAGAAAAGAAGCTCTCTGCGCTCTCGGTCTTCTGTGACAGAGAGGGCATAAGGCTGCGCCGTGTGCTGCCCGATGAAGCGGACAGAACGGTGGCGGAGCTTTGCTCGTCATACGCGGAGGAGTACCGAAGCTGCTCTGCCCCGCCCGACGGAGAGTGCCTGATCTTTGCGGGCTTTGACCGCGGAGAACTGTCGGCGGCGGTGGACGGGCTGCGCGAAAACGGGATAAAAGTGCCGCTGAAAGCGATAGCCACGCCCTCAAACCTCGGCTGGCCGCTCTCGGCACTGCTGACAGAGCTTGCCCGCGAGCACGAATATATGTCGGGGCGCGGAGGTGCGAAATGACCGTTCCCTCACGCTACAAGGGCATAGTATATATATGTATATCCGCGCTGTGCTTTGCACTGATGGCGGCATTCGTGCGGCTCTCGGGCGATCTGCCGACCTTTCAGAAGACCTTCTTCCGCAACTTCGTGGCGTTGTTTTTCGCGGCGGGAGTGCTTATCAGAAAAAGGATACCGCTGCGCCTCGGCGACAGGAGACTGCTGTTCCCGCTGACCGTGCGGGCGCTGGCAGGCACGGTGGGCATGATCGGCAACTTCTACGCGATCGACCGCCTTGTGCTTTCGGACGCATCTATGCTCAACAAGATGTCGCCCTTCTTTGCGATCGTCTTTTCGTACCTCATATTGAAGGAGAAGCTTACCGTGTTCCAGCTCTCGGCGGTCATCATCGCGTTCGGCGGCAGCCTGCTGATAATCAAGCCGAGCTTACAGAACGTCGATCTGCTGCCCGCACTTGCGGGCTTCGCGGGCGGAATGGGTGCGGGACTGGCATATACCTGCGTCCACTATCTCGGGCAGCACGGAGTCAAGGGACCGCTGATCGTCGCATTCTTCTCGGCATTCTCCTGCCTGTTCTGCCTGCCCATGCTCTTAATACAGTACGAGCACATGACAGCGGTGCAGCTGCTGTGCCTGCTCGGTGCGGGTGCATCGGCTGCGGGCGGACAGTTCACGATAACGGCGGCATACACCCATGCCCCCGCAAGGGAAATATCTATATACGACTATTCGCAGCTGATATTCTCGACCACTCTGGGATTCTTCCTGTTCGGAGATGTCCCCGACGGATGGAGCTTTCTGGGGTATGCGGTGATAATCACGATGGCAGTGCTCAATTTCATCTATAACAGCAGACGGCACGGATCTGCGTCCAATAACGACAACGACAGAGAGAAGGCTGACAAATGAGATGTGACAGACTGGTGATCGGCGGAGGAGCCTCGGGGCTGTTCTGCGCGGTGCAGGCGGCATGGCTCGGCGAAGAGGTGATCGTCTGCGAGCATGAAAAAAAGTGCGGGCGAAAGCTGCTGATAACGGGCAAGGGGCGCTGCAATGTAACCAACAACAGCGACGTGCAGACGGTGATGAACAATATCCCGCGCAGCCCGAAATTCATGTTCTCGGCACTCTCGCGCTTCGCGCCCGAGGACACTATGGCTTTTTTCGAGAGCCTCGGTGTACCGCTCAAGACAGAGCGCGGAAGACGGGTGTTTCCTGTCAGCGACAGGGCGGAGGACATACGCTCGGCTCTCGTGAATGCCTGTAGGGACGCGGGGGTGCGGTTCGTCACCGACGAGATAGTCAGCCTTATCATCGAGGACGGCAGATGCGTCGGGGCAAGGAGCACTTCGGCGGAGTACCGCTCCGCCCGAACCGTCGTTGCAACGGGCGGGATGAGCTATCCCGCAACGGGCTCAACGGGCGCGGGCTATGAGCTGGCACGGCAGGCAGGACATACCGTGACCGAGCTCACGCCGTCGCTGGTGCCGATAGTCACAGAGGGGCGGGACTGCCCCGAGATGATGGGGCTGTCGCTGCGAAACTGCACCCTCTCGCTCTGCGAGGAGGGCAGCAAAAAGCCGCTTTACTCCGAGCTGGGCGAGCTGCTGTTCACCCACTTCGGCATGAGCGGACCGCTGGTGCTGTCGGCATCGGCGCATATCGGCAGGATAGAGAGGGGCAGATACACCCTCGTGATCGACCTCAAGCCCGCCCTGTCCGAGCAGAAGCTCAGCGACAGGATACTCAGGGATATCGCAGCAGCACCGAACAAGGAGCTTGCGAACCTGCTGCGCGGCCTTCTGCCCGCCAAGCTGATACCCGTCATCATTCGGCGCAGCGGCACAGACAGCACCAGAAGAGCCAACCAGATCACCCAATCCGACCGCGAGGCGCTCGTTTCGGCAATGAAGCACCTCACCTTTACCGTTAAGGGTCTGCGGCCGATCGAGGAGGCGATAATCACACGGGGCGGAGTCAGCACCGATGAGCTTTCCCCGAAAACGATGGAGTCAAAGCTCGTCCGCGGACTGTATTTCATCGGCGAGGTGATAGACGTTGATGCCTATACGGGCGGCTTCAATCTGCAGATCGCGTTCTCGACCGCCTATGCCTGCGCAAACGACACATAACGAAACGATCAAACCGATATAGATATAAAGGAGTTCATTACCATGAGAGATACAGTTCTTTTCTGCGACGGTTGGGAGTTTTCGCTGCAGCCGATAGATACCGAATACAGCGAGAGCTTTGAGTGGCAGCCTGTTGATATCCCGCATGACTGGCTCATCGAGGATACCCGCGACCTCTACAAGACCTCAACAGGCTGGTACCGCCGCCGATTTGTCCTCCCCGCCGACGGCAGACGCACCGCGCTCAGATTCGAGGGCGTGTATATGGACTGCCGCGTTTATGTCAACGGCAGCCTCGCGGGCGAGTGGAAATACGGCTATACTACCTTTGAGCTTGATATCACCGAGCTTGTCCGCGAGGGCGAGAATACCGTCACCGTCCGCGTCGATCACCGTGAACCGAACTCCCGCTGGTATTCGGGCGCGGGCATCTACAGGCGGGTGTGGCTCAAGCGCTTTGAGGATATCCACTTCCTGCCCGACGGCATCTATATATCCGCCGATACCGACGGCAGAGTCACCGTCACCTGCGAAGCCGAGCGGCCTGCGGGCACGGCTGTGTCCGACCTGACGGTAAAGGCAGTCATAAAGCGCAAAGGCAGGACTGCGGCAGAGTGCGAGCGCAGGGTCTGCGCTGCCGACAGGTCCGCCCTGCCCCCCGAGATAACGCGCGACGGCATGAGCTATTCGGTCAACGAGCTTCATCTAACGGCAGACAGCCCCGCCCTATGGGATATCGACGACCCGCAGCTGTATACCTGCACCGCAGAGCTGTACCGCGGTGAAGAGCTCACAGACAGCTGCGATGTCACATTCGGATTCCGCAGCTGCGAATTCACTCCCGACCGCGGCTTCTTCCTCAACGGCAGACACGTCAAGCTGCACGGTGCCTGTATGCACCACGACCTCGGCGCGCTCGGAGCGGCAGTCAACCGTTGGGCCATACGGCGGCAGCTGCTCACTCTCAGAGAAATGGGTGTCAATGCGATACGCACCAGCCATAATCCGCCCGCCGTCGAGCTTATGGAGCTTGCCGACCGTCTGGGCTTCCTGATACTCGACGAGGCGTTTGATATGTGGGAGCGCCCCAAGACGACCTACGATTACGGACGCTTCTTCCCCGAATGGGTGCGCCGCGACGCTGCTTCGTGGGTGCGCCGCGACAGGAACCACCCCTGCCTGATCGGCTGGAGCATCGGCAATGAGATATACGACACCCATGCCGACGAGCGCGGCCAGGAGGTCACCTCGCTGCTCAGAAGCTTAGTCCGCCTGCACGACCCGCGCGGCAACGGCTATGTTACCATCGGCTCGAACTATATGGGCAGCGACAATGCCCGCAGGTGCGCCGATATCCTCAAGCTCGCAGGCTATAACTATGCCGAGCGCCTGTACGATGAACAGCACGCCGAGCACCCCGACTGGATGATCTACGGCTCCGAGACCTCGTCCGTGGTGCAGAGCCGCGGGATATATCACTTCCCGCTCGGCAGGGCGATACTCTGCGAGGACGACGAGCAGTGCTCCTCTCTCGGCAACAGCGCCCCCGTCTGGGCAGCAAGGAGCTGGGAGGCCTGCATACTCCCCGACCGCGACCGCGAATACTGCGCGGGGCAGTTCATCTGGACGGGCTTTGACTACATAGGCGAGCCTACCCCCTACTCGACCAAGAACAGCTACTTCGGTCAGATAGATACAGCGGGCTTCATGAAGGACAGCGCCTATGTATTCGCATCGGTCTGGCGCGGACAGGACAGACCGTTTATCCATATCTTCCCCTACTGGGATCACACCGAGGGGGATATGATAGATGTCCGCATCGTGACCAACTGCCCGCACTTTGATGTATCCTTCAACGGTGAGCTGCTCGCCCGCCGTGATTTCGACCCGCAGCACGACACCGAGCTGACATATGACCTCAGACTGCCCTATAAGCGCGGAGAGATCAGGGCGAACGGCTATAACGATAAATACGAAATGACGGTGCATACCTCGGTCAAGAGCTTCGGCGATGCCGCAAGGCTCAGCCTGAACAATGATAAGAGCCGCCTTATCGCGGGGACGGACGACCTCTGCTTCGTGGAGATCTCGGCTGTCGATAAGGACGGCACCGCTGTCGCCAATGCCAACAACCGCGTATTTGTCGAGGTCAGCGGCGAGGGCCGCCTCGTGGGACTGGATAACGGCGACTCGACCGACTACGATCAGTACAAGGGCACCTCGCGCAGACTTTTCTCGGGCAAGCTGCTGGCGATAATAGCCCCGACCGAGAAGGCGGGAAAGATAACCGTCACCGCGCGTTCGGCAGGTATGCCCGATGCACGGCTGACTATAGACTCAAACGCGGGAGCGCCGCTGCAAGGCATCAGCTTCAGCCACCGCTGCACTCCCCGCCCCTGCGAATGCCCCGACCCCGAGCATGATATCCCCGTAAGACGCATAGAGCTTTCGGGCGAAACGAAGCGCTTCGACCCCGACCACAGAGAGCTGTACTTCCGCACAAGGCTCTACCCCGAAAACACCGTGTACGGCAGCGAGACAGAATACCGCATCACTACCGAGGACGGGATAGACTCCCACCTTGCAGAGATAGTCTCTCATGACAGCGAGGGCGTTACCGTCCGCTGTCTGGGCGACGGCGAGTTCTGCCTGAGAGCCGCCTGCCGCAACGGCACCGACAAGATACATATATTCACGATGCTCCGCCTCAGCGGAGAGGGGCTCGGCTCGGCACTGCTCGACCCCTACAGGCTCATCGCGGGCGGGCTCTATTCGCTGTCGGGCGGCAGCGTATCGACGGGCATACACCACGGCGCGGCTTTCGGCAGAGAGGGCGGCTGGTTCGGCTTCGAGAACGTGGACCTCGGCGCGGTGGGCAGCGACAGGATCACCGTCCCGCTCTTTGCCAACTACTCTACCCCCGTTCGCATAAAGATATGGGACGGCATCCCCGACAACGGCGAGCTGCTCGGCGATTTCGAGTATTCGCTCACGCCGCAGTGGCTCACCTATCAGCCGATGACCTATACGCTGCCGAAGGTGCTGCGCGGGATACATACGATCTCATTGCAGTCAGACCTCGCGTACGACGTTGCGGGCTTTCAGTTCGTGAAGCGCCCGAAGGAAACGTCCGAGCTGCTTGCCGTTAATGCCGAAAGCATCTACGGCGACAGCTTCGAGATCGGTGAGCAGGCGGTCACGGGCATCGGCAACAACGTAACGGTGAGCTTCGGCAGGTTCACCTTCGATACGCCCCCCTCGGGCATCGTTATCAAGGGGCGCTCGGCTCTGCCCGTGAACACTCTCCACCTGCAAAGCGAGGGCAGCGAGGTGCTTCGCCGACAGCTCGAGTTCGAGGGCTGTGACGATTACACCGAGCGCAGCTTCCCGATAGACGGAATAGAAGGCGAATGCACTGTCTCGCTCACCTTCCTGCCCGGAAGCGACTTCGATCTTATGTCGATCAGATTTGTCTGAGCCTTTCTTACTGCAATATCTTGTGCAGCAGGCTCGGCCCGTTATACAAAATAATGTGATAGGGCGCTTGACAAAATCGAAATGATGTAATATAATTGTATACAGACTTATAATTTGATGAATTACGAAGGGAGGCGGTCAATGTGAGATCGAAGAGGGCAGTTGCTGCCGCAGCGGCGGCTGTTATGGCTCTTTGCAGCGCTTTTACCGCGTTTGCCGAGCCCTGGCCGATCGAGCCCCCCGATACCGAAAACGGGTCGGTGACCACCGAAGCCCCCGCACAGACTACCGAGGAGAGCGTTCCGTCGGAGACAGAAGCGCCTTCCGCTCCCGAGACTACGGCAGCCGAAAGCACTCAGGAAACTACAGCCGAGCAGACAGTACAGACTACTGCCGCTCCCGCCCCGTCTCAGGAAACTGCCCCTCAGCAGACAACTGTGCAGACCACCGCCGCGGGTGTCACCACTCCTGCGACCACCACGACGACCAATAAGATAATCAAGCCCGCAAAGGTCTATCTTTCAATAGGCGAGATAAAGGACGAGGAATTCGATGTCACGCTGAATGTTGACCCCGATCAGCTGATCTCGAGCGCAGTCATCAAGGTGGAATACGACAACTCGCTGATGGAGCTTACGGGGAGCCTTATCAATTCCGCAGAGATAGGCGGCCAGCCTGCCGAGGAAAACAAGGACGGCGCTTATACGTTCACTTATATCAATACCGCGGGCACCTCCTTCAGCGGGGTGTACTCCACGCTGCATTTCAGGATAACCGATAAGAAGATGACCTCGTCGGTGATATATGTGTCGGTCGATAAGCTCGAGGATACAGACCTGCTCGATGTTCCGAACAATATCCAGAACGGCATAGTCAAGTATCAGGACGAGGCACCCGCAGAAGAAAGCTCTGCCGCCGAATCCGAGAAGGAGGACGACAGCTCGAAGGAGCTGCCCGTGCTGAACGTCAAGCTCGGCAGCCTTCCGATGATGCTCAACGAGCTGGATATCCCCGATACCAAGAACGTTAAATCGGTGAAGATACTTGATACCAAGCTCGCAAAATACGAGGAGAGCGCACTTTCACTGCTCGCAGCGGGCGAGACCGAGATGATAGTCAAGTACAACAGCGGCAAGGAGCTGCGGTTCAGGCTCGTGATAGCCGAGGCGGATGTGACCTCCTCCGCAGCGGAGAGCGCCGGCGTTCCCGAGACGACCGAGGATACCTCGGGCAGAACGTTCATGATCGCTATGGCTATCCTTGCGGCAGTCGCAGCAGTAGCGATCGAGTATATCGTCATCATGAAGCCGTTCGATAAGAACAAGACAGCGGCGGACGACGGCGGCGACGGCGAGGAGACCGAGTTCGTGGAGTACGACGAGGACGACGATACCGAGATGGTGCAGGATCCCGAGGAGGTCTTCGCAAGAAAGAAAAAGCCTGCCGACAAGACCGACAGACATGATAAGAACAGAAACAAGGATAAGTAACAGTATGAAGGAGCTGCTCGGGCGGCTCCTTTTTTATTGCCGAAAGAGATCGGGGACAGCGCCCGAACGGAGCACTGTCCGGGGACAGCGCCCGAACGGAGCACTGTCCCCCAAAAACAAATAGAAGAATAAAAGGAAAACTATGAAAGTTGGTCACACATCATTTCAAATTGCATCAGACAAGTGCTGCGCCAAGTGCCTTGCAGGCAGCAACAGCATCATCGTCGGGAGCTTCGTTAGCCATTACAAAATCGGCTGCCGGTACTGCACCTGCCGCAGATGCATCATCGCTCCAGCTGCGTATCCATTCACCGTCGCCCCAGCCGTAGGAACCGAAAAGCGCGATCTTCTTGCCCGAGAGAGCTCCCTTGACATCGTCCCACATCGGCTGGAACTCGCTCTCCTCAAGCACCTCGGCACCCATTGCAGGGCAGCCGAACGCAACAGCGTCGTAGTTTGCCACAGCTGCGGCATTGAACGAGCCCGCCGTGATGAGCTCTGTCTCCGCACCCTTTTCCTTAGCGCCCTCGGCAACTGCATTGGCCATAGCCTCGGTGTTGCCCGTACCGCTCCAATATACTACTGCGATCTTTGCCATATTATTCGTCCTTTCCCTCGGCTTCAGCCGACAGCATCAGCCGATCATAAAAATATAAAATAAAAATAGATATCTCGGAGCCGACATCACAGCTCCCGTAATATGATTGTAGCACGATATCCCCCGACAGTCTACTCCGAAAAGCATCAAAAACAGCTCCAAACAGGCGGCGGCATCTTTGCCCTTAGTGT
>CAMOFU010000081.1 GCA_946613705.1 uncultured Clostridia bacterium | reverse complement strand
CATTTCTGTGAATGAACTGACCGATTATTGCTATGCTGCCCGACGGATCATATGACATTAGTCAAAATTGACAACACGGCGCAACTATGTTATAATGTGTTCAGCATCCCGATGCTTTTATTAAGGAGACAGAAAATGAAAACTAACATAAGAGACAGGCTTTCACTGCTGGCACTGCGCGTGCTGTCGCTCGGCAGCGGAGAGCTGATCTACAGGCTCGTGCTGGCATGGGTCGCAGTCTCGGCAGCAAGCATGGTGATCGTGGGTCACAACTTCACCTACGACTCATTCTTTCAGGGGATAGACCTGCCGCTGTATGCTGCCGCAGTTGCGGCGGTGTGGCTCGCGCTGTGCCTTGTGCGCAGCAGAGCGGTGACGGTGCGGCTGATGCTTGCGGCTGTGCTGTGCTACGCGGTCATGGCGGCAGTTGACTATAACAGCTTCGGCTTCTCGGTGGGGCTGTGCGCCGCCGTCGGAGTATTCATCTGCATCAGCAATACCGACAATGCCGCGCTTCGGCTGCACAGACCTGCCCCGTGGATATTCATGGCACTGACCGCCGCCGCGCTCACCGCGTTTATCGGGCTTGTATGTGTGCTGACCTATAAGAACCACTGGACACCGAATTACGACTTCGGAATATTCGCGCAGATGTTTGAGAATATGCGCCGCACGGGTCTGCCGCTTGCGACCTGTGAGCGTGACACGCTGCTGAGCCACTTCGCCGTGCATTTCTCACCGATATTCTATCTGCTGCTGCCGATCTATATGCTTCTGCCCGACCCCTGCACGCTGCTGGTGATGCAGGTGTTCGTAGTTGCGAGCGGGGCGGTGCCGCTGCTGCTGATCTGCAAAAGGCGGGGGCTCTCCAATGCCGCCTGCTGCGCGTTTTCAGCCGTTTACGCGATGTACCCCTGCTTTGCGGGCGGGTGCCTTTACTATCTGCACGAGAACAATTTCCTTGCGCCGCTGCTGATGTGGCTGATGTACTTCATCGAGGCGGATAAGCTTGTCCCGACCGTCATCTCGGCACTGCTCGTGCTGTCCGTCAAGGAGGACGCGGCGCTGTATGTCATTATCGTCGGGGTATATATGATCGCATCTAAGCACCGACCTAAGCGCGGTGTGCTGCTTGCGGCTGCGGGCGTGATCTGGTTCGTTACGGTCACGGCACTGCTCGCACAGTACGGCGACGGAGTTATGACCTACCGCTATGACAATTATATCTACGACCACAGCGGCAGCCTTTTCACCGCGATAAAGGCCGTCATCATGAACCCCGTGTTCGTCATCAGCCAGAGCTTTACAGAGATGAAGCTGATCTTCATTCTGAAAATGCTGCTGCCCCTCGGCTTCCTGCCGCTGCTGACAAAAAAAGCCTCGCGCTTTGTTCTTATGATACCGTTCCTGCTCATCAATCTGATGACGACCTATAAGTACCAGTATGACATCGGCTACCACTACTGCTTCGGCAGCGGCAGCCTGCTGCTGTACCTCGCCGCCGTCAACTATTCGGAGCTGAAACGTCCCAAGCTGCTGCTCTACAGCTTCTTCTGCTCGGCGATCATATTCACGGGGATATATCAGCCGCGCAACAAGTACATAAACACCTATGAAGCCCAGGAGCACGAGCGTGTGACGATGGAAAGGGCATTCTCGACGGTGCCCGAGGACGAGAGCGTTGCCGCCTCGACCTTCCTGACCGCGAACCTGTACCGCTGCTCCGAGCTTTACCAGCTCGAAACGACCAAACAGCAGACGAAGTATTACGTCATCGACCTGCGCTACAAGACCGACGAGGTGAACGTTGACGATTACCTGACAGATGAATTTGAGACCGTGTTCTTTGAAAAGGGCATCATCGCCGTGTTTATGCGAAAGTGAGCCCACCGACCGACAAGACAAGATAAGGCAAGATAAAAAATCTGCCAAAAATCTGTTGACATATCGGCAAAAATTTGGTATAATTACTGTGGGTTTAAAGATGTGTCAATGTATTGATCGTACAATAATACAATATTTTTAAAATATTTCGGAGGTTTCAAAATGAAAAGACTTGTTACCAGAAGTGATTTTGACGGGCTCGTTTGCGCCATGCTGCTCAACGAGATCGGTATTATCGACGAGATCAAATTCGTTCACCCCAAGGACGTTCAGGACGGCAAGATAGAGCTGACCGAGAACGATATCACGACCAACCTTCCCTTTGATAAAAGAGTCGGGCTCGCGTTCGATCACCATGAGAGCGAGCTGCTGAGAAACGAGCTCAAGGATTATCTCGGCAAATACATAATCGACGGCGAGGCAAAGTCTGCGGCAAGAGTCGTATACGATTACTACGGCGGCGAGATGGTGTTCACCGAGGTATCCAACGAGATCATGGACGCTGTTGACAAGGGCGACAGTGCCGACTTTACTGTTGACGAGATACTCAACCCCAAGGGCTGGGTGCTGATGAACTTCCTTATGGATGCAAGGACAGGTCTTGGCAGGTTCCACAACTTCCGCATCTCGAACTACGATCTGATGATGCAGCTGATATCCTACTGCGTTCACCATTCCATCGACGAGGTTTTACAGCTGCCCGATGTCAAGGAGCGTGTTGACCTCTACTTTGAGCAGCAGGAGCTTTTCAAGGAGCAGCTGCAAAGGATAGCGAGAGTCGAGGACAAGGTAGTAGTCATCGACCTGAGAAACGAAGAGACGATCTACGCGGGCAACCGCTTCATGGTATACGCCATGTGGCCCGAGGCAGAGCTTTCGGTACACGTTGCATGGGGCTTCAAGAAGCAGAACACCGCAGTAATGATCGGCAAGTCGATCGTCAACAGGAGCAGTGATTTCAACATCGGTGAGCTTTGCCTGACCTACGGCGGCGGCGGCCATGCCAACGCAGGCACCTGCCAGCTGGACAACGACAAGATAGATGCCGAGCTGCCGACGATCATCGACAAGCTGAACGGCAAGATACCCGTCTGAACGAACGAAAAACACAGCCGCTGACAAATGTCGGCGGCTTTTAGTCTGCAAAGGAGCAATGCCTTGAAACAGGAATATTATGACGACTGCCCCTATTATCTGGAGGATTTTCTGACGAATATGCGGATAATCCGCAACCGCGCCGACCGCACCGAGGAGGCTTATTACCTTGATATACGGTCGTTTCTGAGATACCTCAAGCTCAAGCACCGCGATGTGCCCGACGGCACCGACTGGGGAGATATCGGTATCGCGGACGTGCCGATCGAATATATAGAAAGCTTCACGCTCAACGATGCGCACGTCTACCTGCGGTTCCTGAAGGACAAGCGGGGCAACGAGACCGCCACCCGTGCGCGGAAATGCTCGGCGCTGAAACAGTTCTACATCTATCTGCACAAACGCGCGAAGCTGATCGCTGAGGATCCCATGGTCGATCTGGAGCTGCCGAGCGTGAAAAACAAGCTGCCCAAGTTCCTCTCGCTGGAGGACAGCAACCGTCTGCTCGACAGCATCGACTCGAAGAACAAGTCGCGCGACTACTGCATCATACTGCTGTTTCTGAACTGCGGGATGCGGCTGAGTGAGCTCGTGGCGCTGAATTTTGCCGACTACAGCCGAGAGAACCAAACGCTGCGGCTGTTCGGAAAGGGCAGCAAGGAACGGGTGATCTACCTCAACGAGAGCTGCATCGAAGCGCTGGACGACTACATCGAAAACCACCGCCCCAACGAGACAGCCAAGGACAAGAACGCGATCTTTCTCTCTGCGAACAAGACGAGGATAAACAAGCGCCGTGTTCAGCAGATCGTGGAGGAATCCCTTCAGCGTGCGGGGCTTGCAAATCTGGGCATCACGACCCACAAGCTGCGGCACACGGCGGCTACACTGATGTATCAGTACGGGGGTGTGGACACGCTGGTGCTGAAGGAGCAGCTCGGTCACAAGAGCGTCGGCACGACCGAGATATACACCCACCTCTCGAACGATAATCTGCGCGAGGCAGCAAATGCCAATCCGCTTGCCAAACGCGCACCGAAAAAAGAAAAGGACAAAGAAAAAAAAGAAGGCGAAGAGTGACTGCTCTTCGCCTTTATTGATCGTTTCCCTATCACGGCATCATTTCTTCCGAATGCGCAGCATCGTGTTCGGCGGAAGCTCGAGCTCCGATGTGATCGAAAGATCCATCGTTGCACGGTTTGCCATGTCGGTCGGCTCGCCGTTCTCGTCAAACAGCTCGTCGGCTCGGAACACGATGGGCTCTCTGCCTGCAACAAGCGCTTCAAGCTCATCTCCGCGCAGGAACTTGTTTCTCTGCGACGCATATATCCTGCCGCCCTCGCAGCGGGTGACTATCGCCGCAACGTCGTAATCGCGGATATAGCCGCTGTCGGGATAATACTGGCAGTCCCTCGGGTGACCGAAGAAAAAGCCCGTGCAGTACGGTCGGTGGCTTACCTTGAACACCTCGTCCCGCACCCAGTCGGGCAGACGGTAATGCGCGGGGTCTGCCTTGTAAGCGTCCATCGCCAGCCTGTAGGCATTGGTTATCACCGAAACATAATAGGTCGATTTCGCCCTGCCCTCGATCTTGAAGCTGTTGACTCCCGCCTGTGCGACCTTGTCGAGATGCTCGATCATGCAAAGGTCCTTGGCATTGAGGATATAGCTCCCCTGCCCGTCCTCGAAGATCGGGTAATACTCCCCCGGGCGCTTTTCCTCCATGAGCGCATAGTTCCAGCGGCAGGGCTGAGCGCACTGTCCGCGGTTGGCATCACGGTCAACAAGGTACTGCGAGATCAGGCAGCGCCCCGAGAAGCTCATACACATCGCGCCGTGTACGAACACCTCTATCTCGAGCTCCTTCGGTGTCTTTGCCCTTATCTCCGCGATCTCGTCAAGCGAGAGCTCTCTTGCCAGCACAACACGCTTTGCGCCCATATCATAGAACTGTCTTGCCGACTCATAATTCACTATCCCCGCCTGAGTGGAGACGTGTATCTCCATATCGGGCGCGATTTTTTTTATCATCATGAACACGCCGATATCGGTAGTTATCAGCGCATCTACCCCCGCAGCGCAGGCGTCCTTTATGAAGCCCCCGAGCAGCGGCAGCTCGCTGTTTCGCGGCAGAGTGTTGCAGGTGAGGTATATCCTCCTGCCGCGGGAATGCACCTCGTCAGCGGCGGCTTTCAGGCTTTCGGCATCGAATTTGGCAGACTGCGCCCTCATGCCGAACAGTGTGCCGCCGAGGTAGACCGCATCGGCACCGTAGTCCAGTGCCGCGTGCAGCCGTTCCATATCCCCGACAGGTGACAGCACCTCGAGCATATTCCTCTCTGACTTATTGATCTCTTTATCCATCAGGCAAGCCCCGCCTTGACAAGGTTCTTCTCGTGCTCCTCAAGCGTCTTGGCGAAGAAGCTCTTGCCCGTCTTGAGGTTGTTGCAGAAGTAGTAATACTCTGTCTTCTCGGGTTCGAGCACTGCCATTATCGCATCGAGCCCGGGGTTGCAGACAGGTCCCGCAGGCAGACCCGAGCATACATAGGTGTCGTAAAGGTCTGCATAGTGCTCCTTGCTTGCGGTATCGCCGACTACGTTTACTACCTTTTTCAGGTAATTGCCCGTAGCGTCGGATTGCAGCTTCGGGAAGGTATCGGGGTCGGCAAGACGGTTGATGAATACAGATGCCACCTTGGGCATATCACCCGCCGAATTAGCCTCCCACTGAACGATCGAAGCAAGCGTCATAAGCTCCGAAAGGGTCATCTTGTTCTTCTCCATAGTCTTCATCATCTGGTCGGTGAACTTGGAGGCGAAGTTGGATTTGATCGTTCTCGTTACGTTGTAGCCCGAGTCGTTCACATAGAACTCGTAGGTATCGGGGAAGAAGAAGCCCTCCATTTTATAGAAGGTATCAGCCGATTCGTCGATCATGCTCTCGAACGAGAAGCCCTGATCCTTGTTGAACTCGAACAGGAAGTCCTGCGCGGTGCAGACCTTCTGCTCCTCCAGCATATTCGCGGCTTCGAGCAGAGTAATACCCTCCTTGAAGGTTATCGTCACGGTCTTGCGGATATCGCGCTGAGTGCTGAGCGTTTCGATGATCGTCGAATAGCCCATCGAGGGGTGCAGCGTAACGTCCCCGGGGAAGAGCGTCGGTGAATGCTGCAGCTTCATAGCGATCTTGAACAGCGTTCTGTTTTCGATTATGTTGTTGCTTATCAGCATCTCGCAGATATCGTCGGCAGTCGCGTTCTCGGGGATATTGAAGGTGATATCGTCCTCGCTCTTGCCCACGCCGAGATACTCCATGCCGATCTTGATGCCCGTGATAGCCACGACGAGCGACACTGTAAGTATCACCGTTACCAATATCAGCGCCCCGAAGATCGAGTTGTTCACCCGCGAACGCTTTTTCTTTTTCTTCTTCTTTTTGTTTTTGGCGCTTCCTGCCGCACCCGAGCTTCTGCGCACCTGACGCGGGCGGGGCATATCCTCGCTGAAATCGGTAACGCCGTTTGTCGAGCTGGGAGCAAGCACAAGGTCTGCTTCCTCTTCCGCAGCAAGCTGCTCATTCTGAGCATACTCCGAAAGCTCGGTCACCTCTGCCTCAGCATTTTCCTCGGCAGGCTCGGCTCCGTTATCCTCATACTCCGCCTCGTCGGTGATCTCATCGGCGGACTCATCGGCAGCTTCCGCGCCGTCCTCCTCATATCCCTCCTCGGTATATGTATCGGTATCGGTATCGGCATAGGCACCGTCCTGCGCATACTCCTCCTCAGCGGGAGCGCTTTCCTCCTCGGCATCGTCAGTCTGCACGCCGCCGTCGGCAGGGCCGATATCCTCCTCTGCGGGCTCATCTTCCGCCTGCTCATAGTCCTCTGTATCCTCAGCCGCAGCGGGCTCTTCAGAGGTCTCGTCCGCAGGGAAAGACCTGCGGGAATTCCTTGAGGGAGCGCCGAACGAGATATCGTCGTCCTCGCCAAAGGTCTTCAATTCGTCATTTGAAGTGGAACCGCTGCCCCGACTGTCAAGGCTGAAATCCTTTTCATCCATTTATGCGATCATTCCTCTCATTCAATTTCGTGATGATCTCTCTCTTTTCCGTTATTATCCGATCAACGGGAACATCGTGAGCTTCCCTGCACACATCGGCAAGCAGACACTGCTCATAGCAGATGCCGACCGTTATGCCCGAAAAGCCCGACAGGAACCTGTCGTAAAAGCCCTTGCCGAAGCCGAGCCGATAGCCCTGCCCGTCATAGGCGAGCGCAGGCACCACACAGACAGCCTGTCCGCCGCTGTAGAGCGGGCAGTGTTCCTTCGGCTCACGAATGCCCCGATATCCTTCTTCAAGCTCGTCAAAGCCGTTTATCCTGCAAAACACCATATCGTTCGTTCCCGAGATGCACCGCGGTGCGAACACAGCCTTCCCGTCCGAAAGCGCCGTTTCGATGATGCTCTCGGTGCCGACCTCTATGCTGCCCGACACATATATGAGCAGGATCTCTGCCCTCTCATACGGCTCGCTGTGCAGGAACCTCTGCGCTATCAGTCCGTCGCAGTCGGCTTTTGACTGCCTGTCCATACTCAGTCTGGCAGCCTTCAGCTCCCGCCTGAGCTCGGACTTGCTGCTTGCAGCCATCACCTGCACTGCATATTGGCAGCGACCTTTGCAGCCTTATCCTCACCGAACAGCGCCGTGACCAGCGCGAACCCGAACGCAAGCGCTGCGCCCGCGCCCTTGCCCGTGATGAACCTGCCGTCTGTTACAGCAAGCTCTCCCGTCAGCTCGGCACCCTCCAGATCTGCCTCGAACCCGGGGAAGCAGGTGGCTTTCCTGCCCCTGAGCAGACCCTTGTGGCCGAGTATCTTCGGAGCGGCGCAGATAGCTGCCACATACCTGTCATTCGCAGCGCAGAAATCTATCGCGCTCTGCACAGTCTCATCTGCTTCAAGATTATTCGCTCCGGGCATACCCCCCGGGAGCATCACAAGCTCCAGCTCGTCGTCAAGCTTTATCTCGTCCTTCGTGATATCCGCAGTGACGGGTATCCTGTGCGACGAGGTAACGGTCCTGCCCGTAACTCCCACGGTAAGCACCTCTGCCCCCGCTCTTCTCAGGATATCAACGGGTGCAAGCGCCTCTGTCTCCTCAAAGCCGTCAGCAAGGAACACATATACCATAATAAAACACCTCTCTGTCTCACACGTTTCACAGTTTATCAAAGCCGAGCATATCAGCAAGCTCAGCGCTTATATCGTCCACATCGCGCGGCTGACCGCCGCTGCTGCATTCAAGTATCCTCCACCCCAGCCTTTCGGCGGAATAGAGCGCCGTCCCGCGGCACTTGGCAAGAAAGCCGATATTCGCCTCGTGGATATCCTTCCTGCCGTCGTCCCCGTCATAACGCCTGCTCAGCAGTCTCTGCGAGATCTCAACGGGCATATCGAGGAACACCACCTCATCGGGACGCGGAAGTCCCAGCAGCTCGTATTCGTAATGCCCGAGCCATTCCAGATACCCGTCCCACTGCTCACGCGGCAGCTTGGTCATCTGGTAGATGCAGTTCGAGGAGACATACCTTGCCGCAAGTATCAGTCTGCCGCTGCTGTAATCCTTCTCCCAGAACCGCTTGAAGCTCGCATACCTGTCCACCGCATAAAAGCTTGAAGCGGCATAGGCATTCACATCGTCGGGACTGCTGCCGATCTCGCCCGCCAGATACATCTTCACGAGTGCGGAGGAGGGCTGGCTGTAATCGGGAAAGCTTATCGCGGTGTGCGGCACTCCCTTTTCGGTCAGCAGCCTGTCGAGCCGCTCGAACTGCGTGCTCTTCCCGCTGCCGTCCAGTCCTTCGAGAACTATGAGCTTACCCATTTTTCAGCTCCTTGTATTTTTCCTGTACTTCCTTCATTCTGCCGCAGCTCATCTTGCCCTCGGGACATCTGCCCGTCATCACGCAGGAGGGTCCCGCGTTTTTGAACACTATCGGTGCTGCCTGACAGCACAGCCTCAGCATCTCGTCCGCAACCGCTCTTATCTCCCACTGTGCGCGGTTGCAGCAGCGGTGCTTGAAGAAGTTGAACAGGCTCCTTACATTCATCGTGACCACTATCTTCGTCTCGCAGGCATTGGGCAGGATGAACCTTGCGTCCTCGTTCGCCTGCTTGCGCGCCTTTGAAGCGGCGGTCTTCTCATCGAGCCCCTCCGCGATAAGCCGCTGCTTATGGCTCTCGCACAGCACGTCCGCAAGCCTCTCGTAGCATTCCGCGAGCCGCTGCATCTCCTCATCGAAGATCGTTTTCGCTTCGGGCACAGCCGCTATCTCGGGCGGGGTTATGAACTCAAAGCCGTTCTCGTTGACATACCTCTGGCTCTTCTGCGAATACGATGCTATGCGGTGCCTCACCAGCTGGTGAGTGCAGGCGCGGGAGACTCCCTCTATACCGAAGGTGAAGGAAACGTGCTCCATAACGCTCTCATGCCCGATCGACACGAGCATCTCAATAAAGCCCTGCACCTTATCCTCGGTCAGCCCGTCGTAGAGCGAACCGATATCGCTCGAGGAATAGCACAGCTTTGCAGCGGTGGCTATCACCTTCTCGGGCTCGGGCGTATGCGAAATAAGTGTGACTTTCATAGCATTCCCTCCGAAATATCCAACACATCACTATATTATAACACAATTCTCTTCTTTAGTCAACCTGCCGCCGCAGCCCTAGCGCGGGCGGCGCAATTCCCTCGCCGACAACGGAGAGCGAA
>CAMOFU010000080.1 GCA_946613705.1 uncultured Clostridia bacterium | reverse complement strand
CCCCTGCTTGCTTTTTTTTGAAAGGTGTGGTATGATATAGACAGCTGGTTTTTCGGAGGGTGAAAATGGATAATAACAGTAAAGATAACGCAGGGCAGAAGCCCGATATTTTTGACAGGATAATGGCGCTGCCCGTGCTGAATATATTCGAGGGCTTTTACAGGAAAAACAAAGAGGTGCTGCTATACCTCTTCTTCGGGGTGCTCACGACTGCGGTGAGCTTTGTCACTGCGGGGATAGCCAAGCAGCTGATGGAGAATGCGGGTGCCTCGGAAAACGCCGTCTCGCTCATCTCTACCACCTTTTCGTGGATATGCGCCGTGACCTTTGCGTATGTCACTAACCGCATCTGGGTGTTCCGCTCGAAGCTCAGGGGGTTCATGCCGATAGTGCGCGAGGCCTGCTCGTTCTATGCGGGCAGACTGTTCACCTATTTCGTTGAGCTGCTGATGATGTGGGCGGGCTATTCGCAGCTGCATTTCAATTACTGGGTGACAAAGATCGTTGCAAACGTCGTTGTGCTGATACTCAATTTCGTTATCAGCAAGCTGTTCGTATTTAAGGACAAGAACAAGGACAAAGACAAAGACAAAATGCCGCACGGAGGTGACTCAGGCGCTTGACACCGTTGGTAATAATAGTCCTGCTGATGATCTCGGCGGTATGCTCGGCGACCGAGACTGCCTTTTCCTCGGCAAACAGGATAAGGCTGAAGAACATGGCTGCCTCGGGCAGCAAACGTGCGGCAAAAGCCCTTGCGATAGCCGAGGATTTCGATAAGGCGCTGACGGCGATACTCATAGCGAACAACGTGGTGAACATCGCGTCCTCCTCGCTGGCAACGGTGTTTTTTACCGAGCGGTTCGGCTCGGGCAGTGTCGGTATCGCAACGCTGGTGATGACAGTGCTGGTGCTCATCTTCGGAGAGATACTGCCGAAGAGCCTTGCCAAGGAGAACTCCGAGCGCTTTTCGGTGTTCATGGCACCGCTGCTTTCGGCGTTCATTATCGTGATAACACCGCTGATATGGATATTCTCGGGCATCAAAAACCTTGTCGTAAGGCTCGTCGGGCGCAAGGACGATCAGCCGTCGGTCACAGAGGAGGAGCTGAAATATATAATCGACGAGATCGAGGACGAGGGTGTGCTGGAGGAGCAGGAAAGCGAGCTGGTGCGCTCGGCGCTGGAGTTTGACGAGATCACGATCTCAAAGGTGCTGGTGCCGCGGATCAACATAATCGGCATCGAGCGCGGGGCAGAGCTTGAAAGCATAAAGGACGTGTTCATACAGACCAAGTTCTCGCGGCTGCCTGTGTATGAGGGCACGCTCGACCAGATAATCGGTGTGATACATCAGTCTGATTTCTACGAGCTGTATCTCACGGGCGGGGGCAGTATAGAGAGCATAATGAAGCCGCCCGTATATTTCTCCGAGGGCATGAAGATCTCGGAGGCGCTGAGGGAGCTGCAGCGGGCGAAGATGCATATGGGCGTGGTCGCGGACGAATACGGCGGCACCGAGGGCATCTGCACGCTGGAGGATATTATCGAGGAGCTTGTGGGAGAGATCTATGATGAATCCGACGATGAGGATACCTCGTTCGTCAGACTGGGCGAGAACAGGTTCAGAGTCTCGGCAAGCCTGTCGGTGGGAGATTTTCTTGACCGCGCGGGACTGCCCGAGAATGAGATCGAAACCGATATGACCTCGGTGGGCGGCTGGGTGATGGAGCTGCTCGGACGCATACCCGAGCAGAACGAATACGTCCGCAGCGGAAGGTTTGAAATGACGGTACAAATGGCAGACGAGCAGAAGATAGGCTCGCTGCTGATAAAAACAAGAGATTCGGAGGAAGAGGAAAATGCCTAAGCAGATCAAAAAGAGAGAGCTCAAGAAGGGGGAGAAGCCCGCTGCGGTGATGACGGTGCTTGCAATGGCGGCGGGGCTGGTGTTCGCGGTGCTGTTCCTGATACTGATACCCGACATCGACCGATCGGCAGAGGAGGTGCAGTTCGCAAAGGCGATAGGCGCGGCGGCGGGGTATATCTGCTTCGTGCTGTTCACGCTGGCAGCGATGATCGTGTCGCTCGCGGCATACAGGTCGTCCCGACAGGTGGGAGACGTTATGCGCGGCTTCTTTGCGGGGGTGAGCGTGTTCACCTCGCTTCTGAGCATTCGGTTCATGCTGGCACTGTTCTTCGCGGGGCTCGACAAGCAGGATATGGTGGACAAGATCATCGGTGACAGCAGCTATTCCACCTTCATACAGAATCAGGCACCGAGCTTTGCCTGCCTTGTGACAGCACTGGCGATAATGCTTTTCTGCGGGATATCGGCGGTGGTTAAGCTGGTCAGAAGATAACGCACGGGTGTGCGGTGCAACATATAGCATATAATGAGTATATTGAGCGGGGAGGGGATCGAAGATGAGGTTTTTTCATTTGTCGGATCTGCATATAGGTCTGCGGCTGAAGGGGCGCGACCTGTCGGAGGATCAGAGGTATATCTTTGAGCAGATCGCGGATATCGCCGCCGAGCGCAGGCCCGATGCGGTCGTTATCGCGGGGGATATCTATGATAAGGCGGTGCCGTCGGCAGAGGCGGTGGAGCTGTTCGACCGATTTGTGATGCTGCTGCGCGAGGCCTGTCCCGAGGCGGTGCTGATGATGATAAGCGGCAATCACGACAGCGCGGGCAGAGTAAATGTGTTCCGCGGAGTGCTGGGAAGACAGGGAGTACACATGATCGGCCTTCCGCCGAGGCTGCCGGAGGAGCATATAGAAAGAGTGGTGCTGGAGGACAGCTTCGGAAGGGTAAATTTCCTGCTGCTGCCGTTTGTCAGACCCTCGACCGTGCGGCTGATCGTCGGCGAAGATGAGGAGCGGCTGAGCTATGACGAGGCGATGAAGCGTCTGATCGCGCGGGAGGATATAGATACGGGCGAGCGCAATGTGTTCGTGAGCCACCAGTTCTATCTGCCCGACGGCAGGAGCGCCGATGATGTGGAGCGGATGAGCTCGGAGATAGTCACGGTAGGAAATATAGATCAGATAAGCGCCTCGGTGCTGGAGCCGTTCGACTATGCAGCGCTCGGGCATATACACAAGCCGATGACGGTGGGCGAGAGCCGCTTCCGTTACTGCGGCACGCCGATCGCCTGCTCGGTGGACGAGGAGGGTCAGCAGAAGGGCATCATCGAGGTCACTCTCGGCGCAAAGGGAGATGTGACGACCGAGGTGCTGCCGCTCACGCCTCTGCGGCAGGTGAGAAGGATAAAGGGTACACTTGCAGAGGTGCTCGGACAGCCCTCTGACGATTATGTGACGGTGATACTGACCGATAAGGAGGAGCTCGACGCGCTTGACACTCAGGACAGGCTGCACACGGCATTCCCGAACCTGCTTGAAACACGGCGTGAGGGGCAGGAGAAAAGGCTGCTCGAAAAGCTCTCGGTCAGGCAGGAGGAGCTTTCGGAGTATGAGCTGTGCTGCGAGTTCCTCGGCTCGCCCTCCGACGGGGAGAGGGAAATATTGCAGGACGTTATAAACACAGTGCTCGGACGCAGGAAAGAGTAAAAGGGGGATCAGCATGAGACCGCTCAGTATAACCATGGAAGCATTCGGCTCCTATGCCGACAAAAAGACCGTCGATCTGACGGTGCCGCAGCAGAACCTGTTTCTGATAACGGGTGAGACGGGCTCGGGAAAGACCACGATATTCGATGCGATCGTCTTTGCGCTTTATGACGAGGCAAGCTCGCAGAACAACAAAAAATCGGGCACGGATCTGCAAAGCCAGTTCACCGACTACGACAGGCAGCCGATAGTCACGCTTACCTTTGAGGAGAGCGGCGGGATCTATCGGGTCACAAGGAAGGCAGCCTATTTTTACCGCGACCCTCAAACGGGCAGCTTTACAAAAAGGAGCGGCAGTGTGACCCTTGTCATGCCCGACGGGACCGAGTATCCCGAAACGGGCAAAAAGGCTGTCAATGCCAAGCTGGCAGAGCTTATCGGGCTGGATAAGTCGCAGTTCATGCAGGTGGCTATGATAGCGCAGGGGGAGTTCGTCGATCTGCTGCGCACCAAGTCAGACGACAGGAAGAAGATCTTCCGCAGGCTGTTCGGCACGGAGATATACAACGATATCGCCGTAGAGCTCAATGAAAGGCTGAAGCGGAAGTATGCGGGGATAGCCACGGTCAAGACGGAATACCGCACCTATTCGGGCTCTGTGATCTGCCCGCCCGACATCGGCTGCTTCGGGGAGCTTACAGAGATAAGAGAGCGCTTTTCGAGCGACAAGGATATCCGCGTGACCGATATGGAGCGCTTTGCAGAGCTGCTGCAGCCGCTCTGCTCGGAGCTTGATGAGAGGCACCGTGCCGCGGAAAAGAGCTGCGCCGCCGCCGCGGAGGAGCGCGACAAAAGGCGCGATGCATACAACAGCGCCGCTGAGCTGGAAAAGCACTTTGCAAGCCTTGACAGCGCAAAGGCGCAGCTTGCCGAGTGCAGGAACGCTGCGGAGGATATAGAGAGCAAGGAGGCGCTCGCCGAGAGGATAAGCAGGGCATATACCGTCAAGGGGGCATACAGGCTTCTGGAGCAGGCTGCAAATGCGGCAGCGCAGACAAGGAAGGACCTTGCAGCCGAGAATGACCGCCTGCCCGCGCTGGAGGAGAGCTGCGGTGCGGCGGAGAGTGCGGAGCGGGCTTCCAAGGAGGCTGCCGCTGAGACCGCAGCAGAGGCGGCAAGGGTAAAGGAGCAGGCAGATGCCGCGCTGAAAAGGCTCGCTGCCGCAAAGCAGACCGCCGACGAGATAGGCGTGATGCAGGGCAGGATAAAGAGAGCTGAAAGGGCGGTCGCCGATGCCGACAGGGAGATAGCTGCCCATGCCGAGCATATCGGCAGGCTGAGAGAGCGCTCGGCTGAGCTGGAGGCGCAGACGGAGCAGCTTGAAGTCATGGAGCGCAACAGCAGCAGCCTTGAGAATGCAGAGGCACAGCTGGTGCAGGCAAAGACAGCTGCTGCCGAGACGGAGAAGCAGCGCAGGGAAGCCGAGACTGCCGCAGCAAGATACTGCGAAGCGAGAGACAGGCACGAGGCGGCAGACAGCGAATACAGAAAGCTCAAGAAGATATACCTTGACAATCAGGCGGGGTATCTGGCGGCGGAGCTTCTGAGGGAGGGCAGCCCATGCCCCGTGTGCGGGTCGGTGGAGCACCCCGATATCTGCACTCCGCCCGAGGGCTACGGCAGCCTTACACAGGACGAGGTGAACAGGCTCGAAAGGCTCGCGGCAGAGCTGGACAGGACAAGAGAGCAGCTCTCGAAGCAGTCGAGCGAGGCGGCGGCCGTGCTGAATGCAAGGCGCGGGCAGCTTGCGGAAATGACAGGCAGGCTGTCAGAGCAGCTGAGGAAGATCTTCAAGTCGGTGAACGGTGAGCTGAGCCTTGAAAAAGCCGAAGAGAAGATAACGTCCGCAAGGGCGGCTCTCGATAAAAGGCTTGCCGAGCTGCGCGCGGGCGCGGCGGAGCTTAAAGAGATACGCGCCGAGCTGGACGGCAGTGATGACGAGATACGCAGACTGAACAAAAAACGCAGTGAGCTTGCCGATGCCGCGGCGGCAGCCAATGCGAAGCTTGAAAAGCTCCGCGGCGAACGGGATACTCTCGAGCGGGAGCTGGCTTATCCCGATGAGCGTTCGGCAAAGGACGCACTCGAAAAGGCTGAGGCCTCGCGGCAGAAAGCCGAAAGGGAGCACGCGGCGGCTCTCGGCAGGCTGAAAAGGGCTCGCACCGACAGGGACAGCTGCAACGCACTGATAAGCAAGCATACTGCCGAGCTGCCCGAGCGTGAGACAGCCGAGAGGGAGCGGCGGGCAGAGTATCTGTCGGCTCTCGGCGAGTCGGGGCTGACCGAGGAGGAATGGAAGCAGACCGTCGCCGCCTTCCCCGCGGAAAGGACGGCAGAGCTTGCCGCAGAGGTGAGCGCCTATAAGGAGAAGCTCAGCCGTGCGCAGACCGCCTTTGAGCTCAGCACGAAGCACATCGCGGGCAGAGAGCGCCCCGATGCCGAAAGGCTGAGAGCGGAGTATGAGCAGGCAGAGCGGCGCTCGAAGGAGCTTGCGGATAAGCGGGACGATCTGAAAAATATGCTCGGGACCGACAGCAGCGTGCTCGCACGGGTGCAGTCCAAGCTTGAGGAGCGCAGCCGTCTTAGCCGCGAATATGCCGTGCTGCACGGGCTGTATGCAAGGCTTACCGACAGGGAGCTCGATCTTGAAGCGTATGTTCAGCGGCGGTATCTCGAGCAGGTGCTGGCAGCTGCGAATCTGCGCTTTCTGGAGATGACGGGCGGCGAGCTGGAGCTGAGGATCTGCGGCGACGACTTCATGAGCAGCGCCGACGGCAGAAAGAGGCACGGCCTTGAGATCATGGCATACTCGACCGTAAACGGCAAGCAGCGCGAGGTGAGCACGCTCTCGGGCGGAGAAACGTTCATGGCGGCGCTCTCGCTGGCGCTCGGAATGGCTGACAGGATACGCGAGCAGTCGGCGGCGGTGAGCCTTGACATACTGTTCATCGACGAGGGCTTCGGCTCGCTCAGTGACAATGCCCGCGCTCAGGCAGTGAGGATACTCAAGCGTATGGCGGGCGGCTCGAAGCTGATCGGTCTGATCTCGCACGTCAATGAGCTCAAGCAGGAGATAGACGATCAGCTGATCGTGACCAAGACCGAACGCGGCAGCGATGCACGCTGGGCAGAGTGAGCCGCGGCACAAATGACAGATGACAAATGACCGATGATCGGGATAACAATAGCAGGGAGGAATATCATGCGTACTGCACTTGTAACGGGAGCAAGCTCGGGCATCGGGCGTGAGCTTGCAAGAAAGCTGGACAGCAGAGGATTCAGCGTTATCCTCGCGGCGCGGCGTGCCGACAGGCTGGAGGAGCTTGCGGCAGAGCTTGAAAACGAGGCGACGGTCATCACCGCCGACCTGTCGGACCGCAGGGAGTGCCTGCGGCTGTATGAGGAGACCAGGGAGCGGCGTGTGTCGGTGCTGGTGAACAACGCGGGCTTCGGAATGATAGGCGACTTTGAAAAGACCGACCTTGACCGCGAGCTTTCGATGCTCGACGTGAACTGCGCGGCGGTTCATATCCTTACCAAGCTTTATCTGAAGGACATGACAGCAAGGGACAAGGGGTTTATCCTCAACGTCGGCTCCTCGGCGGGGCTGATGCCCGGCGGACCGCTTATGGCAGCGTACTATGCCTCGAAGGCATATGTTGTGAGCCTGACGCAGTCCGTGGCAGAGGAGCTTCGCGCAAGGGGCAGCAGAGTGGGCATATCGGTGCTCTGCCCCGGACCCGTCGAGACCGAGTTCAACGACGTTGCCGAGTGCAGCTTCGCGGTAAAGGGCATCTCTGCCGACTACTGCGCCGAGGAGGGACTCAGGGGGCTGTTCGGACGCAGGACGGTCATCGTTCCCGATGCGGGGATGAAGCTTGCGTCGGCTGCTGCAAAGGTCGCTCCGAGGAGGGTCGTACTGCGCACCGCAAGAATGATGCAGAGTAAGAAACTGGACAGATAGAAGTTTCAAATGTTTGCATAAAATCAAAGCAAAGCGCGGCTTTGCGGCGGGGCACTGATGATTTTGTGCATAATCAATAAGTAATCGTTATCAAATTTGGCTAATAAGGCGATTGAAATTTTACGTCAAATGAGTTACAATATAATTACAAATCTATACTTGGGAAGGATGCATATTTATGAAGATGAAAAAGATTTTTGCAGGCATGACAGCTTCCGCTATGGCTATGGGTCTTATGGCGGTCAGTGCATCTGCGATGACCTTCGACAATGAGATGTCAGCAGGTATATCCATGCAGTTCAATACCGATACGAGCACGGTCGCAGAGTGGGAGGACACAGCAGCTACGATCACTGCTTTCGAGTTCGGCACTCCGTTCGATATCACTCTCGATCTCGGTGCTGACGGCGTTGGTCAGCCCGCAAACTATTTCGCTATCGAGACAGGTCTGAAGGGCAACAATCAGGAGGAGTTCGTCAACGCTGAAACAGGCGAGAACACCCTCAAGTATTCCGTTACCGTAAACTCCATCACCTGCGACGGCGAGGCTTACAATGATTACAATGCTGACGGCCTTGACGTTCATGTTGAGGACGGCAAGTACAGAGCAGAGTTCTTTAAGGATCCGGGCTGGGGCGGTACCGCAACTGCTATCGACACCTTCAATTTCCCCGAGTTCTCCAAGCTCGTTATCAACGTTACTATCGATCAGGTAGACGGCAGCGGCGCGAGTGAAGGCGGAGAGAGCACGGGCGAAGAGTCCGAGGCTGCTTCCGAGACCGAGTCCGAGGCTGCTTCCGAGGCTGCTTCTGAGGCTGATTCCACTGCTGAGGGCGGCGATCAGACGGCTTCCACCGAGGATTCCAAGACCGAGTCCACAGGTGATGCTTCCTCCGCAGCCGACACAACTTCTTCCGCAGCTGATTCGAGCGCTTCCACCACAGGCAGCACTACCGCTGCAAGCAACAACAATTCGGGCAGCACTACTACAGCTTCCACAGGCGGCAGCACAACAGCCTCCAACGGAACAGCTGCGGCTTCGACCAACAGCACAGCCAATCCCGCTGCAAGCAGCGACAACCAGGGCACAGGTGCTGCGGCAGGCATCGCACTCGCAGGCATCGCAGTAGCAGGCGCTGCACTCGTTATCACAAGGAAGAAGCTCTGAGCATTCGGAGCGCTTCGGCGTGGAACGGAACAACATTGAGACCATAGCCGCATTTTGATGAAATAATGCGGCTTTGAGTTCATAAAAAAGATCAGATGGAGCTTTACGCTTCGGAAAGGATGTATTAGTTATGAAGATGAGAAAGATCGCTGCCGGAATGGCAGCAGCAGTTCTCGCAGCTTCGACAATGGCTATCAGCGCTTTTGCTGAGACCAAGTACTATGTATGGGGCGGCGAGCAGGTAGGCTGGTCAATGGATCTGGATAACGATGATACCAACAACGAGGATCCCGATCTGCTGGTAAGCAACCAGTTCCCCGGCTACGGCAAGGACGGCTATGAGAAGTTCTGGGTAGGTACTCTTGATGCCAACGAGGGCAAGGCAACTCTTACTATCCCTGTTGTTAAGGGCGCTACTGTTGACTTCATCGCAGGCGGCTGGGAGGATTATCCCGGCGTTCAGTATTCCGTTACTATCGGCGATGTTGTCGGCGAAGTAAAGTGGGATCCGCTTTACCCCGATGATCCCAAGAAACTCTCCAAGCCTACATTCACCTATGAGGTAACAGATGATGTTACAGAGATCACTGCTGAGATCTACTACTATGACCGTACCGAGGACGACGTTGAGGATCCTCTGTACAACGAGTACTGCCAGGGCTTCGTTCATGTAAATCTGCCGGGCGGCGACGATGCTGATTCTACAGCTGAGGAGCCTTCCGAGGCTGAGTCTGAGGCTGGTTCCACTGAGTCCGAGGCTGCTTCCGAGGCTGATTCCGAGGCTGATTCCACTGCTGAGGTCGGCGATCAGGGGGCTTCCACCGAGGATTCCAAGACCGAGTCCACAGGTGATGCTTCCTCCGCAGCCGACACAACTTCTTCCGCAGCTGATTCGAGCGCTTCCACCACAGGCAGCACTACCGCTGCAAGCAACAACAATTCGGGCAGCACTACTACAGCTTCCACAGGCAGCACTACAACAGCTGCTTCCAACAACGGTACAGCTGCTTCCACCAACAGCACAGCTAATCCTGCTGCAAGCAGCGATAACAAGGCGACAGGTGCTGCTGCAGGCATCGCTCTCGCAGGTATCGCAGTTGCAGGCGCTGCATTTGTTGTAACAAAGAAGAAGTGATCCTCTTTTAAACGACCGATCACAAA
>CAMOFU010000079.1 GCA_946613705.1 uncultured Clostridia bacterium | reverse complement strand
TATTAAATTAAAATAGTATATTAAATAAAATGAGCCAGGGTATCTGATGCCCGAAGCTCATTTAAAATAAAAACAAAATTTATGTCGAGATCTGTAAACCAAACTGCTTTACAATAGAGTTCAACAGTAATATTCTGTAAAGCGATTGCTCTTGACAAATTGTGCCGCAAAAAGCGTTAAAGCTACAGTGCTGTTAAGCATAATGACTTGTCAGGTTCAACGTATTATCCGAGTGCCACATCAAGTATCATCATAGTTACAAAGCCTACCGAAAATGATACTACTCCGATATTTGAATGCTCGCCCTCGGACATCTCGGGGATAAGCTCCTCTACGACTACATAGATCATCGCACCTGCCGCAAAGCTGAGAAGATACGGCATCACGGGTATCACCAGTCCCGCCGCCGCTATCGTCAGCAGTGCGCCGATCGGCTCAACTGCTCCCGAAAGTACGCCCAATGTAAAGGCTTTGACCTTGCTCATTCCTCCTGCCCGAAGCGGCATGGATATTATAGCACCCTCGGGGAAGTTCTGTATTGCAATACCGATCGCAAGTGCCAGTGCTGCCGTTTGTGTTATGCCGCCGTTTTTCATTCCCGCGTACACGACGCCAACTGCCATGCCCTCGGGAATGTTGTGAAGAGTAACAGCCAGCAGCAGCATAGTGTTTTTGGTGAAGCCGGTTTTGGGACCTTCAGCTTTGTCTGTATTCATATGCATATGCGGCACGGCTCTGTCGAGCAGCAGCAGGAAAGCGATACCTATAAGGAAGCCTGCTGCTGCGGGGATAAATGCAAGTCTTCCCATTGTCTGCTCCGATTGTTCCAGTGCGGGTATAAGCAGGCTCCACACGCTTGCGGCGGTCATCACTCCTGCTGCAAAACCTGTCAGAATGCGCTGAATGCTTGTACCGAGCTGCTTTTTCAACAGGAACACGCACGCTGCGCCGAACGATGTACCAAGAAACGGTATCAGCACTCCCTGTAGTGTCTCATTCATGTGTTTATTCATCTCCTGCGGTTAGTTAATGCTAACTATATTATATCACTTTATGATCTGCATTTCAATAGTATTTTAATATATTGATATAATTCTGATCGGAATCAGTGCCGTGTACTGCGTTTTTCAGTCAGCTGTATCTTAACGAAAGAACACTTGATATGCGGATTTTTTACAAAATATATAAATATTAAATCAGTCCGCTGATGCTGTTGGTAAAGTTGCCCAAAACACTGACTGTTTTTTCTACTTTATATTTTTTAAAAGGTATATGAAAAACTGTTTGGATATGTTATAATATATATGTATAATTTTGCGGCATTGTCGGCTGCAAGAATAAGTATGGAGGTATTATTATGGCTAAAAACAGATTTGTAGGCGATTATCCTGTCATCGGTATCCGTCCGACGATCGACGGCAGACGCGGAGCTCTCGGTGTGCGTGAGTCTCTGGAAGATCAGACGATGAACATGGCAAAGAGTGCAGCTAAGCTCTTTGAGGAAAACCTGAGATACTCCAACGGTGAGCCTGTGAAGGTCATCATTGCTGACACCACGATCGGCCGTGTTGCCGAAGCGGCAGCCTGCGAGGACAAGTTCAAAAAGGCGGGAGTGGACATCACTCTTACCGTAACACCATGCTGGTGCTACGGTGCCGAGACTATGGATATGGATAAGAATACGATCAAGGCTGTATGGGGCTTTAACGGCACCGAGCGCCCGGGGGCAGTTTATCTTGCATCGGTACTGGCGACCCATGCACAGAAGGGGCTTCCTGCATTCGGCATATACGGTCACGATGTTTGCGAGGCAGATGATACCGAGATCCCTGCTGATGTGCGCGAAAAGCTGCTTCGCTTCGGCAGAGCCGCTGTAGCTGCTGCAACCATGAGAGGCAAGAGCTATTTGCAGATCGGCTCTATCTGCATGGGTATCGGCGGGTCTATCATAGATCCTGCGTTTATCGAAGAGTATCTCGGCATGAGAGTTGAATCTGTCGATGAGGTAGAGATAATCCGCCGAATGACCGAAGAAATATATGACAAGAATGAGTATGAAAAGGCTCTTGCGTGGACAAAGGAAAACTGCAAGGAGGGCTTTGACAAAAACCCCGACTTCTTGCAGAAGACACCCGAGCAGAAGGAGCAGGACTGGGAATTCGTAGTTAAGATGATGTGCATTATCAAGGACCTTATGAATGGAAATGACAAGCTCCCCAAGGGACGGGAAGAGGAAATGGTGGGTCACAATGCTATCGCTGCGGGCTTTCAGGGTCAGCGCCAGTGGACTGATTTCTACCCCAACTGTGATTTCCCCGAAGCACTGCTCAACACTACGTTTGACTGGAACGGTGCCCGTGAGCCGTATATCCTTGCGACAGAGAACGATGTGCTCAACGGACTCGGCATGATGTTCATGAAGCTGCTGACGGGACGCGCTCAGATATTTGCTGATGTAAGAACGTTCTGGAGCACCGAAGCGCTGAAGCGTGCCGCAGATTATGAGCCCGAGGGTCATGCAAAGGAAGCGGGCGGGTTCCTGCATCTTATCAATTCGGGTGCTGCCTGCCTTGATGCCTGCGGTCTTGCTCTTAATGACAAGGGCGAGCCTGAGATGAAGCAGTGGTGGGACGTTACAGAGGAGGATCAGAAAAAGATACTCAACGCTACCACCTGGAATTATGCGGACTGCGGTTATTTCCGCGGCGGCGGATTCTCTTCGAGATATGTTACCGATGCTGAGATGCCTGTGACTATGATAAGGCTCAACCTTGTCAAGGGTCTTGGACCTATGCTCCAGATCGCAGAGGGCTGGACCGTCAAGCTGCCCGAGCGTGTGAACGATATCCTTTGGAAGCGCACCGACTATACATGGCCTTGCACCTGGTTCACTCCGAGAGTTACAGGCAAGGGCGCATTCAAGTCGGCATATGATGTTATGAACAACTGGGGAGCAAATCACGGTGCTATCAGCTACGGACATATCGGCGCTGACCTTATCACGCTTGCATCTATTCTCCGTATACCGGTGGCAATGCATAATGTACCCGAGGAGGATATTTTCCGTCCCGCTGCATGGAATGCTTTCGGTATGGAAAAGGAGGGCGCTGATTTCCGTGCCTGCGCCAATTACGGACCGATGTACCGCGGTATGAGATAATGATAACAGGATAAACAGTATTATGTTTTCGTCCGCACATCTGCTGCGGCCTGTGTGCGGACGACCGATCATTGAAAAGGGGGCTGAGTTATGGCTGTCAGAAAGGTACTTGCTCTTGATTTCGGAGCATCGTCGGGCAGAGCGATCGTAGGGAGCTATGACGGCGGGAGGATAGTGCTTGAAGAAGCTCACAGGTTTTCCAATGACCCCGTTATCCTCGGGAATACAATGTACTGGGATTTTTTGCGGCTGTTCCATGAGGTCAAACAAAGCCTTGTCAAAGCAAAGCAGCACGGTGATATATCAAGCATCGGCATTGACACATGGGGGGTCGATTTCGGGCTTATAGACAGCCGCGGTGAGCTGGTCGGCTCTCCCGTGCATTATCGGGATAAAAGAACTGAGGGTATGCTCGCCGAGGTGCTTACCATGCTTCCTGCCGAGGAGCTGTACGCTGCTACGGGTAATCAGTTCATGGAGATCAACACTGCTTTCCAGCTGCTGTCTCTTGCAAGGAACCGTTCGGATATTCTTGAGCGTGCCGATAAGCTGCTGCTCATGCCCGATCTGTTTACCTTCTTCCTGACGGGTGAAAAGGCATCCGAGCAGTCGATAGCTTCAACTACTCAGCTGTACGATCAGAAAAACGGCGGCTGGGCTTATGCGATAGCTGAGAAGCTTGGTGTCAAGCCGAGTCTCTTTACAAACATCGTCCCTGCGGGAACAAAGCGGGGAACACTGTCGCCTGAGCTTCGTGAGGAGCTCGGTCTGCCCGAGATCGAGGTGATCTCGGTCTGCGGCCATGATACGCAGTCTGCTATGGCTGCCGTACCTGCCGAGGAAAAGGATTGGCTGTTCCTCAGCTGCGGGACATGGAGCCTGCTCGGAACAGAGCTTGATGAGCCTGTGCTCGGGCGCAATGCCTACAGGCTCGGACTTTCCAACGAGGTAGGTTACGGCGGAAAGATATCCTTCCTGAAAAACATAATCGGCCTCTGGCTGATCCAGGAGAGCCGCCGTCAGTGGCAGCGGGAGGGCAAGAGCTATACATTTGCGGAGCTTGAAGCTATGGCACGAGGATCCGAGCCCTTCAAGTGCTTTATCGACCCCGATGACCCGATATTCACTCCTGCGGGAAATATCCCTGCAAGGATAAAGAAATACTGCCGCGATTCGGGACAGTATGTGCCTGCCGATGACAAGGAGGTCATTCGCTGTATTTATGACAGCCTTGCGCTTAAATACTCGGCAGCCGTTTCCGAGATCGAGGCCTGTACCGATAAGCGTTATAAAAAGCTGTATATGATAGGCGGCGGCGTAAAGGACAAGCTTCTTGCACAGCTGACTGCCGATGCCTGCGGCATCACAGTTTCGGCAGGTCCTGTTGAAGCGACCGCGCTTGGAAATATCGCCGTTCAGCTCATAGCCTCGGGGGATATATCCGATATCACGGCTGCAAGAAGAATAATAGCGTCTTCGGAGCAAATAGAAGTATTCGTTCCGCAGGATAGCTGTAACATGAATGATATCAAGGGAAAATACTTTACGATAATATCTAAGATGAAAGAGGGTTGATAAAATGCTGAAAAACATACCGCCGATCCTTTCACCCGAGCTGTTGAAAACTCTTTGCGAGATGGGGCACTCGGACAGGATCGTTATTGCTGACGGAAATTTCCCGTCAGAGAGCATGGGAAAGAACTGCAAGGTCATAAGAGCAGACGGCCACGGTGTTCCCGAACTGCTTGATGCGATACTCAGTTTGTTCCCGCTGGACACTTATGTTGACAAGCCCGTGAGTCTCATGCAGGTCATGAAGGGGGATACCGCCAAGACACCGATCTGGGAAGAGTACAAGGCTATAATCGCCAGGCATGATGAGCGCGGTGCCGATGCTGTCGGGCAGATAGAAAGGTTTGAGTTTTACGAGCAGGCAAAAACCGCTTATGCTATTATCGCAACGGGCGAAAAAGCAGTGTATGCTAATGTTATGCTGCAAAAGGGAGTAGTGTAAGCTGTAAGGGGTGAGATCATGCCGCAGGATAACAGAGTGCCGTCAGCACGTTATGACGGAAGACCCGATACAAGGAGCGAGCTCGGTGATGAATTCACTCAGGCTGCTTATGATATGATAGAAATGTGTATCAAGGACGAGCTCAGGGTCAGCCGTTATGATAACTGCATTGTTATAGATGAACAGGGGCTTACTGTTTCCTGCACGGTGCAGAGCATCAAGAACGAGGATAAATACTATTCCGCCGAGCTGATGTTTCTGATCTCCCATAAGCTTTTTGATGAGCCTGTATGCGAGTTTACAAGATATACGGGCGACAGCGCGGAGGAGGCAGTAACAAACTGTGCGAGCCTTTTTGTATTCACTGTGTTTACAAGCATCGTATCAGCGTTTGACAATGAAGACGGTGAACACATACTCTCTGATTTCGGCGGACGGGAACGCTCGTTTGCGGTCTCCGAGGACAGACCCGTTTTCAATATCGGTGAGCGAGGCGAAGAACCCGCGGATATGTTTTCTTATGTAAAGAGATACGTTCACAATTATCTTGGCAGCAAGAACGCATACTGGCTGGAGCTTTATGTGTACTCGTTAGAAGGGAGGAGCCATAGCGAGGTAAGGCTGAACGGAGCGCTGCTCAGCGGCCTGTCGGACAGGCTCCGCGGTTATATCGATGCTATGAAGATCGAAGATGATTTCTATTCCGAAAGGCAGTTCGTCATGCTGCTCGACAGGTCCTCGCCCGACGACAGAAAGTATACCGCTGCCGAGACAGTTATCTCACTTACCAAATGTGCAGTTGATCTTCTGCTATCCGTAACAGACCGTGAAAGCGACAGGATCGCATATGATCGCCTCGTGAGAGTAAGCGGCAAGCAGATCAGGCTGGCTAATGAGATCAGAGTGCTCGTTCCCGAGTTGTTTACCTGCGAGTATCTGCATATCAAGCGCGGAGATGATATCAAGCTGCGCATGGGCAATGGCTTTGTACCTTTCAAGCGGACTCAGCTTCGCAATCTGGGGTATATAGAGCAGGGGATCATCCAGTATCTCGCAGAAAACAGGCTCAGCAGGAAGCAGGCGTGGAACATTATCCGATTAAGCTCACTTGATGAGGTCATAAAGGAATCCATAAGAAACGGCATGACACTCGACGAGATAACCTTGACCGAGCTGGTTCTCGGTGTACCCGATGATTATGAATTGCTGTGAACAGCGTCTGCTCTGACGGGCAGAAGATATAATTATAGATCAATTGAAATATTGAAAGGAAGATTTTTGATGTACGAGGATATTAAGGATAAGATAGTTGATGTTTGTCATAAGATGTGGCAGAAGGGCTGGGTCGCTGCCAACGACGGCAATGTTACGGTCAAGGTCGCCGAAAACCGATTTCTTGCCACGAGAACGGGTATTTCAAAGGCTGAGATCACCCGCGATCACATCGGACTGATAGACAGGGATTTCAATATAATAGAGAAGCCGACCGAGGACTGGCGGCCTTCCTCCGAGGTGAAAATGCATATCAAATGCTACAATGACCGCCCCGACGTAGGTGCAGTCGTCCATGCGCACCCGCCTGTATCGACAGGCTTTGCCTGCGCACATATCCCTCTTGACGATTACTGCATGATAGAAACTGTCATTGCTGTCGGTTCTGTTCCGCTCACACCTTACGGTACGCCTTCGACCTTTGAGGTGCCCGAGGCGATAGAGCCTTATCTGCCTTATCACGATGTGATGCTGCTTACTAATCACGGTGCTCTGACCGTGGGGGCAGATCTTACAACTGCCTATTACCGAATGGAAACACTTGAGCTTCAGGCGCAGATATCTCTTGTAGCAAGGCTGCTCGGAGGGGTAAAGGACATCGACCGCGAAAATATCGACAGGCTGATCGGTATGCGCCCACAGTACGGAGTTACAGGCAAGCACCCGGGATATAAGAAGTATTCGGAAAACAAAGAAGAAAAATGATCGAGTCGATATAATTCAACAATAACAACAGCTCCCGTATCCCGAACTGTTCTGTTCGGATACGGGAGCTGCATTTGTAATTCTCGGTATAGGTGAAATGAGCTTACTCGGGAAGCTCAATAGGAGCATCGACAGCGTTTTTCTTAACACTCTCTATCCCGTTCTTGCAGGAGGCCTTAGAGGTGTAGCCCTCGCTTGCACAGATCACCTGCCCGTTTGTCGCTTTCAGGCGGAAACGGAATTCGCCCTTTTTGTCATTGTAGACCTCGAACTTGGGGCACTTTTCGGCAGCGAAGCCTTCAACTGTCTGATCCTCAACTGCGGCGACAGGTGCATTCTTCATAACGCTCTCACAGCCGTTTTTGCAGCTTGCAAGTGCATTGTAGACCTCTCCGCCAATGGCGACTATCTCGCCGTTGCCTGCTTTAAGGCTGAATGTGAAGCCTGTCTTGGTTGCTTTGATAACGAACTTGCCCATAATAGATCCTTCCTTTCAAGATAAATATAAATCGGATTATCGGTCAAGTACATTATAATATATTTTTGCTCATTTGTCAAGAAATTTTATACATTTTTACTCTTGCTGCTGCTTATCGGGGCTGTAAACAAATTTAGGCATCAGGCGCAGCTTGTGAAGATTAGCGCGGTGGCGGCGTTCAATATTATCCTTGATCTCGGGCTTGTCATCGAGTGTGATCTCGCCGCGGATATACTGATCGAGCATGGCATATGTGAAGCCGAGGTTTTCCTCGTCAGTTTTGCCGCAAAGCCCGTCGATAGGCACCTTGTGCGTCAGCTCATACGGCAGACCGAGCTCGTCGCCGATAGCGATAACTTCGGTCACTGTCAGGTCGGAAAGGGGAGAGATGTCGCCTGCTGCATCGCCGTATTTTGTAGAGTATCCGACATAATCCTCCGAAGCGTTGCAGGTGTTGATAACTCTGCCGTTCACGCAGGCAGCTACAGCATAAAGTGTAGTCATTCTCACGCGGGCAGGGGTATTGATCCTTGCCTGATCGCTGAGCTCGACCGCACCGCTCACAGCCTCGGTCACTGCACTGACAGCTTTACCCACGTTTATCTCATAGCTTTTGATCCCCAGATGATCTACGAGCAGTCTTGCACAGTCTATATCAGCCTGCTCACCCTGCGGCATAAGCACACCGATCACTCTGTCAGCACCGAGTGCAGCAACGCAGACGGCAGCAGCTACAGAGCTGTCTTTTCCTCCCGAGATGCCGATAACAGCCTTTGTGTCCGGAGAAGCGGTCGTATCAAACTGTTCCTTTACCCATGCTGTAACGTCTGCGGTAGTTTTCTTCACATCAAATCTGTACATAATGATTCCTCCTCGTGTGTAGTTTTCTTATTCTATTTTTATTGTTATTTAATTACTATATAGCCTCTCAGCTTAGGAGCATATACTCCTGCATTTGATTCCGTTTTGATGATAGATCTTGCTATCTCGCGCTTTGTCCTCTCGTTCAGACCGTAGTAATACTTACTGCCGTTTGTAGAATACGGTCTTGCCTCCCAGTGATCGGGCTCGGCAATATAATAGTTTCCGCCTCTGCCCGAAGTCTCGCCCGTCAGAACAACATAGTGAGTGGAGGTGCCGAGATAATTGTGCTTTGTAAGACCGTTTTCATTATATGAGTTGTGTGCGATCAGCGGCAGGACTCTGTGCCCTGCGGCAAGCTCCTTGTCTATCATATCAATGATCTTGTTTTCACGTTCTGTCTGAGAGCCTGTCACTGCCCCCGTATCATAGTAATAAGCCCGTTTACCGTATTGCTTAGCATAGTCATCGACTATCACTGCGACACAAGTTTTGTTCGGAACACCGTCTGTCACACCGAAATTGCTGCCGTAAGAAAACTTTTCGACCCGACTGTCATATCTGTACTTATCAAAAATAGTATTTTTGCTTACAGTAGAGTCTCCGTTCGGGATCTTCAGCTCATGGTTTATCAGGATGCAGGCAGCAGTCGGACCGCAGCCCATACTATAGTCTTTTCCCTGTGCGTGCATAGAGATAGAACCCGATGAGAGAATACTGTTTGTTGAATCAGCAGCATACAGAACGTCGATACTCTTGTTATCGTAGGGCATATATTTCCCGCCGTAGCCTACAGCAAGAACATAGGTGAAATCGTCCTTTTTGTAGCCTGTGTAGATGCCCTTGCGCAGAGTAACTTTATTTCCCGAAGCATCGGGCTTGGAAACGGTATCGCTGTTGAGCCTGATGATACCGAGCTTTGTCTTTGAGGTCGATATCTCGGGGTGCGGCTTTGTGGTATTCGTAGTGTAAACAGGCTCACTGACAGTGTAGCGTGTGCCGTTTTCAAAATACTTCAATGCCTTGACGGCATATTTGTATTTTGTGCTGCTTTTAAGTCCTGTTACAGTGCAGGACGTGTTGTTTTTACCCTTTATCGTTTTTATGGTTTTCAGCGATCCGTCGTCGAGCACATTGTATATTTTGTAGCCGTCACAGTTCTTTACCGCCGACCACGTCAGCGTGATGCTGTTGTAAGTGGTGCTTCTTTTGGTTATGGCGGTTTTCAGCGGCTTGGTCGCATAGCTCACTTCTTCGCTGAGCGATGTACGCTTCTTTCCCGATTTTATATTAAAATAGGTCGTCATCAGGCTTATCTTATACTCTCTGCCCGAAGCAAGCCTGTCCTTTTTGAAGCTTGCCGCAGAACCCGCCGCAGGATAACCGACCCCGTTAATAAAAACTATATTCTGTGTTGCGACCTCGTTATCGGCGGGATTTGTTTCAAGAGTGATCTTTATATAGTCCGAAGAATTGTAATACTTATAACCTATCGCTGTCCTGTTGACCGCAGAAGCAGGAAAGCTGCAAACGGATAATACAGTAAGGACAATAAGCAGGCTGCTGATAAAGATTTTTCTGAGTTTCATATTATATCAATTCTCCCCGTAATTGTTATTTCATCTAATTATAGCATATTATTGTTAATGTGTCAACAATTTATACTCGGCAGAATACCGTCGTGCATACTAAACATATACCCCGTCTCTCATAAGACGGGTACCCATATAGAAGTTTTGCCCCTGAGCCCTTCAAAGTGCTCAGGGGCATTGTACTTATTGTTACTAAGCTAAATCAGAATTTGCAGGGGCGTGCCCCTGCACCCAACGCCCTCG
>CAMOFU010000078.1 GCA_946613705.1 uncultured Clostridia bacterium | reverse complement strand
AAAGTGACCTTTCGGGTGTTTTTGCTGTTTGTGATCTGTTTTTTATTCGTAGGCAAGGAACTCCTTGGGGATAAAGTTTATGCAGTATTGCAGGTCTGCCCTGCTGATGCCGCTGCGGACGTGCATCATGTGTTTGTTGAACATCTCATCGGAATAATCGCCGTAGGGATATACAGCGCAGTTATACCACATAGTATCCCAGTTCTCACCCTCAAAATGAGATATAACAGGGATAGCCTTGACGTTTTCAATAGTGATCTCCTTGGTAGCATAATCCTTGATTATATCAAGCTGGCCGAATATGCCTACGAGAGATTTTCCCTGATGACCGTCTGCGTTATCGTTATCATACATAGTATGGAAGAAATTGCCGAGCCCGTAATAAACAAATGCCTTACCGCCGTCGGGCTTATCAAGATATTCACAGGTAGAGAGCGCATGAGCCTGCGTACCTATGATAAGATCTGCTCCCCACTCGACAAGCTTTGGCGTAATATACAGCTGCTGAGCATTGAGCTCATTCATGATCTCGGTACCGTAGTGGCAGGAAACAACGACTACATCTGCCATTTTATCGGCCTTCCTGATCTGACGCTCGATAACATCCTCCTCGGAGAGATATACTACCTTACCGGGAGCACCGTCTTCAAGATAGATGCCGTTGGTATGCTCCATATAACCGAGAAATGCAAATGTTATCCCGTTGACCTCCATCGTCTTGATATCCTCGGAATCGGCTTCGTCGCGGTATGCACCGTAGTGAACTACGTCCTTGGAATCCCAGTAATCGAGCGAGCTGATAAGACCCTCGGAGCCCTTGTCAAGAACATGATTGTTGCTCATAGAGATAACGTTGAAGCCGAAATCCACTACCGCGTCACCAACAGCGGTAGGAGTAGAAAAGGTCGGGAACGTTGACGGTTCAAAGGCATCGTTGACAAGTGTTTCCTGGTTGAGTATCGCAACATCTGCCCCCTCGATAAGCTTCTTGCACGGAGCATAGCATTTGGAGAAATCGTAGCTGCCGTCTTCCTTCTGTGCTTCGACATATATGTTATCGTGGATAAGATTGTCTCCCGCACAGCAGAGATGCACCTTGGTCGTACCCTCGGAGGGTTCGTCCTTCTTGACGGGAGTGATCTCCTCCTCACTTTCGGCGGCTGACTCGACAGGTGCTTCATTCTCGGACACCGCCTCGTCTTTGCTCTCGGACTTGCTTTCCACGTCAGAGGGAGCTTCCTCGGAAGTGCTTTCAGTCTCGGCAGCAGAGGAACTGTCTGCCGTTGTGAGCACTGAACGGTTATCGGAACCGATCTTGTCATCGTCCTTGATAGGTGTTCCGCAGGATGCAAGCATCACCAGAGCCGAAACAGCAGCTGTAATGATGAATGAGCTTCTGATATTTTTCTTTTCCTTTTCCTTTTTCTTTTTCTTTTCCATTATAGATTTCCTTTCAATCGTTTGACTTGTTCTTGGTCTTTATATAGTTGTCTATCGCAGCTGCGGCTTTCTTTCCTGCACCCATTGCAAGGATAACGGTCGCTGCACCCGTAACAGCATCACCGCCTGCAAAGACTCCTTCCTTCGTGGTACACTCGTTTTCATCAACGATCAGAGTACCGCGCTTGTTCACTTCAAGCCCCTTGGTCGTCATTCTCAGCAGCGGATTGGGAGATGTACCTATAGCCATGATAGCAGTATCTATCT
This sequence comes from uncultured Clostridia bacterium, assembly GCA_946613705.1. Classification (GTDB taxonomy): domain Bacteria; phylum Bacillota; class Clostridia; order Oscillospirales; family Ruminococcaceae; genus FB2012. The sequence continues at coordinate 8,623 of CAMOFU010000078.1, read as the reverse complement.
CGAGCGTAAACTCAGAACCTGCTATCTCGGACGGGCTCCTTCTGCCTGATGCATCGGGCTCGCCGAGCTCCATTCTGATACATTCTATCCCGTTGACATGACCGTTCTCACCGCCGAGAATGCGTGTGGGATTGCTCAGGAAAAGGAACTCGATGCCCTCCTCCTGCGCGTGGTGGACCTCTTCCTTCCTTGCGGGGAGCTCCTCGGCAGAGCGCCTGTATATGATGTATACCTTTTCGGCGCCGAGCCTCATGGCAGAGCGGGCGGAATCCATAGCAACATTACCGCCCCCGATGACAGCGACCTTCTTAGACCTGATGATCGGGGTATAGTATTCTTCCTTGTAAGCCTTCATAAGATTGATCCTTGTCAGATACTCATTTGCGGAATAAACACCGACAAGGTCTTCTCCCTCAATGTTCATGAATCTCGGCAGACCTGCGCCCGAACCGATAAACACGGCTTCAAAGCCCATCTCAAACAGCTCGTCCACAGAAAGCACCTTGCCGATGACCATGTTGGTCATGATCTTTACGCCCATAGCTTCAAGACCGTCGATCTCGCTCTGAACTATAGACTTAGGCAGCCTGAATTCGGGAATACCGTAGCTCAGCACACCGCCTGCCGTATGGAATGCCTCATACACGGTAACATCATATCCGAGCTTTGCAAGATCGCCTGCTGCTGTAAGTCCCGCGGGGCCTGCACCGATAACTGCGACCTTGTGTCCGTTAGGCTCGGCAAGCTGAGTATCGACAGCTTTGCCTCTCATGTAGTCGGCGCAGAAGCGTTCAAGCCTTCCGATACCGACGGGCTCGCCCTTGATTCCGCGGACGCACTTGCTCTCGCACTGTCTTTCCTGCGGACATACTCTGCCGCATACCGCGGGAAGAGCGTTCGTAGACCTTATGATCTTATATGCTTCCTCAAATTCGCCTTTAGCGACCTGCTCTATAAATTCGGGTATCCGCACGCTTACGGGGCAGCCCGTCATACAGGGACGGTGCTTGCAGTTAAGGCAGCGCCGCGCCTCCTGCATCGCCATCTCTGCGGTATAACCGAGAGACACCTCCATGAAATTCCTTGCCCTTACAGAAGGCTCCTGCTCGGGGATAGGAGTCTTTTTCGGATTCATGTCAGCCATTGCGTACACCTCCCGTCAGTCTGCATATATGTGCCTGTTCATGCTCTTTATATGCTGAATTTCGTCTCATCAGTTCGTCAAAATCGACCAGATGTCCGTCAAAGTCAGGGCCCTCAACACAGGCATATCTGATCTTGCCGTCCACCTTTACACGGCAGCAGCCGCACATTCCCGTTCCGTCAACCATGATAGGATTGAGCGAAACAAGCGTCTTTATCCCGTAAGGCTCTGTGACCCGACAGACAAATTTCATCATCGGCACAGGCCCGATAGCGATCACCTCATCATACTCGGCACCGCTGTCGATAAGCTCCCTCAGCTGATCGGTAACAAAACCGTTGAATCCGCAGCTGCCGTCATCGGTGCAGATATAAAGCTGTTCACTGGCAGCTCTCATCTCATCTTCAAGAATAATAAGACCCTTGTTCCTGAAGCCCGCTATCATATCGACCTTAACACCCATATTGTGCAGTTTTTTTGCCTGTGGATAAGCTATCGCGCAGCCGACACCTCCGCCGACAACTGCGACTCTCTTTGCTCCCTCGGCATACTCTGTAGCCACGCCGAGAGGTCCTGCAACATCAAGGATATCATCGCCCTGCTCCAGCTCTGCCAGCCGCATCGTGGAGGCACCGACTATCTGATATATGACCGTGATCGTTCCCTTTTCGCGGTCATAATCCGAGATAGTGAACGGTATCCTTTCACCGACGCTGTCGCACCTTACGATCACGAACTGCCCCGGCTCTGCTTTAGCAGCGATATATGGCGCATCTATAACGATAAGCACGACCTGCTCGTTAAGCTTTCTCTTTTCAAGTATCTTATACAATTCAATTCCTCCCATTTTCAAGGATCAGCAAATATAACAAGTATATGCTTAAAAAAAACCACTTTATATTATACAACATTTTTCTGCTGATTGCAAGTGCTGAGAAGATAATTTTTGGAAATTGCCTCGATCGCTGTAATTATTTAAGATACTCAGCCAGGTATTTGCGTTCTTCTTCTCCCCTGTCGGAGCCGAAAAAGGTCTTATACGAAAACAGAGCTGCCCCGTTTGTGCTTTCAAGAGCAAGCTGTGCCTGCTTCTTTATTATACCCTTGCTGTTTATGAACTCATCTTCTGTATCCACCTTATAAGCGCCGATACCGATAAGCAGCTTTTTGCCGCTGCACATATCGCACCAGACCTTTACGGTCTCGGCATACGGCTTGTAGGGATTTTCATAACCGAAATAGATCTGCGGACAGATATAATCGCAGTAACCTTCCTCGGTACACCATTTTTTGACATCGGCAAACATATAATTATAGTTGTTCTCAATATTACCCTGCGGAGCTATCCCGAATACGACTGAGCTGTTGATGCTTTTGACGGAGTTATAGATCTCACTGACCATTTTATTGCAGTTTTCAAGCCTCCACTTATCAAAAGGGAGATCACTTCCCTGCTCTACATACACTCCCGCATCGAACCATGCCTCTGTTGTAGGATAGAAATAATCGTCTATATGAACTCCGTCCACCTCGTAGTTTTTTACTATCTCGGCAGCCCCGTCTGCGATGAGTCTGCGTATCTCGGGCAATGCGGGGTCAAGCCAGTAATGGCCTGTATCCTCAACATACATGATATACTCGTTGTATTTCTGCGGGTCATCATACCATTTTTTGATGAGGAATTCATCAGACAGCGAATCAAGCACCTCACCCGTTTCGCATCTGAGCGGATTGATCCATGCATGGATAGACAGCTGCCGTTTGTGAGCCTCTTCGACCATGATACCCAGAGCATCGAACGGAGCATCACCGAATGCTTTGGTATACGGATAAAGCTCTGATGGATAGAAAGAATCGCCAAAGGTCCTGACGTGTACAAACAGCGTGTTGATTCCCATTTCGCAGCAATTCGAGCAGATATCGGAAAACTCATCTCTGAAATGCTCCGCTCCGTCTGCTGCGATCGGCGCAAGCTCAAGATATGATATCCACATCGCCTTTATCTCATCGTAGTTCAAAGCCTGATAGAGCTTATCGCAGGCTGTTATCGGCTCATCTGCGGCAACAGCCGAAGGAACGGGTGAAACATTCATGAGCGAGGGCCTGTCCATGATAGGTGTCCCGCAGGAAGACAAGACCATCGCTGCAAGCAGCGGTAATAATTTCCTGATCTTTTTCATATTTTTTACCTCCTGTTCTGTTTAGAGTATACAGCAGAAGGCAAAAAAATATGCGCCCCGAAAAAGCTCGGAGCGCAGTGAAATAATTACTTTTCTATGTATTTATCAAGTATTCCCGTAAAATCAAAAGTCCTGAAATAGTCGGACGGAGTCTCGGCACGGCGGATAAGCTGAACGCTGCCGTCCTCCTTGAGCAGGAGCTCGGCAGAACGGAGCTTGCCGTTGTAGTTATAGCCCATTGCAAAGCCGTGGGCACCTGTATCGTGGATAACAAGGATATCGCCTTTGTTTATCTCGGGAAGCATACGGTCTATAGCAAACTTGTCATTGTTCTCACAAAGACCGCCCGTAACATCGTACTTATGGTCGCAGGGTGCATCCTCCTTGCCGAGAACGGTTATATGATGATATGAGCCGTACATTGCGGGGCGCATCAGGTTGCAGGCGCAGGCATCACAGCCGATGTACTCTTTATAGATATGCTTCTGATGAATGCACTTTGTCACAAGATGACCGTAGGGTGCGAGCATATATCTTCCGAGCTCTGTGAACAGCGCAACATTGCCCATACCCGCAGGAACAAGTATCTCGTCAAATGCCTTGTGAACACCTTCACCGATCGCAAAGATATCATTCTGCGGAACATCGGGGAGATAAGATACACCCACACCGCCCGAGAGATTTATATATCTGATATCGGCGCCTGTCTCGTTTTTCAGCTCAACTGCAAGCTCAAACAGGATTTTTGCAAGTTTGGGATAATAATTATTCGTGACCGTGTTTGATGCAAGAAACGCATGGATACCGAAATACTTTACGCCCTTCGCTTTAAGGATCCTGAAGCCCTCGAAAAGCTGCTCGCGGGTAAAGCCGTATTTGGCATCTCCCGGATCGTCCATGATCTTGTTTTCGAGCTCAAAATGCCCGCCGGGGTTAAAGCGGCAAAAAACAGTCTCGGGGAGTCCGCATAGGTTTTCAAGGAACTCGATATGGGTGATATCGTCAAGATTAATAAACGCGCCGAGCTCAAAAGCCTTTTTCATATCCTCCTCGGGAGTCACGTTTGATGAGAACATTATATCGCTGCCCGAGAAACCGCAGCATTCGCTCATCATAAGCTCGGTGAGTGATGAACAGTCAACTCCGCAGCCTTCCTCCTTCAGAATATTCAGGATATACGGATTAGGAGTAGCCTTTACAGCAAAGAACTCACGGTAGCCCTTGTTCCAGGAGAATGCCTTATACAGATCTCTCGCATTCTTTCTTATGCCCGCTTCATCGTAGATGTGAAACGGCGTGGGATATTTGCTGATTATCTCTTCTGCCTTGGCTTTCGTGATAAACGGAGTTTTCATTGGTCTTATCATTCCTTTACATTAAAATAAAAAACATATTGTTATAATACCACTTTTTTCGGAAAACGTCAATAGCTTTCGTTAAAATTAACAAAATAACAACAAAATGAATAATTCATTTCTTCCCCCTGCATTTTCGATTTATCTTGACTTAATAACAGAAAAATGTTATAATAAGGCAGGAGGATAATAATATGAAGATAGATTTTCATTCACACATTCTGCCGGGGATAGATGACGGCTCGAGAAGTATCGAGGAATCCGTCAAACTGCTTGATATGATGGCAGAGGACGGTGTTGATATCGTATGCGCGACACCGCATTTTTATATGCATGAAGTTAGCATAGACAAATTCATAACAAGGCGCAACAACGCCTATGAGAGCTTAAAGCCGCATCTCAAGCCCGAGCATCCCAAGATACTGCTGGGGGCGGAGGTGCTGTATAATCATGCGCTCGTTCACAGCGAAGAGGCATCAAGGCTCTGCTTGCAGGGTACTGATTATCTGCTCTGGGAAATGCCGTATACTCAGATCACAAAGGACATAATCCGCGACACCGAGGAGCTTGCGGGACAGTCACAGATAAAGGTCATGGTCGCTCACATCGAAAGATACCTTAATTTTACGACCTACAGTGAGCTTTCCGACCTTATGGCTCTTGATGTGATCGGTCAGATCAATGCTGTGTCGCTAACAAGGTTTTCCTCCAGAAGAAAGGTCAAGAAGCTGATCGAGGACGGATTCGTATATGTGATGGGTACGGATTATCACCGCCCGACAAGCGGCCACGCACTGCTCGGTGAAGCCGAGGATGTTCTGAGGAAAAAGTTCAACGAAAAAATGATCGACAGGATAGCTCATAACGGTGAAAAGATCCTTGCAAATGCAGATATCAATAAGCTGAACGCTCTCTGAGCATTTTATTGTAAACAATTGTTTAATTATATTGACAAATGGCGAAATATATTATATAATAACAGTATGATATACCTTATCAAGAGCGGCTGAGGAAACAGGTCCTGTGAAGCCCGGCAACCTGATATGCTTATCAAGGTGCCAAATCCTGCGGTATTATTCCGAAAGATGAGGATCCAAATCAGGCGCTTCGGAATGGAGCGCCTTTTTCTATTCTCGAAACATTATTCATTGGCAGCTTTGCTGCATAGAAGGAGGACAATATGTCAAAATTTTTATTCACTTCCGAATCGGTAACAGAGGGACATCCCGACAAGATCTGCGATCAGATCTCTGATGCGGTGCTCGATGCACTTTTAGAGCAGGACCCCATGTCAAGAGTTGCCTGTGAGACTGTAACTACCACGGGACTTATCATGTGCATGGGTGAGATATCCACAAAGGCGAATATCGATATTCCGCAGATAGTAAGAGATACTGTCGTCGGTATCGGTTACGACAGAGCCAAGTACGGCTTTGACGGTCACACCTGCTCGGTCATAACAACGATAGACAAGCAGTCTCCCGATATTGCAATGGGCGTAGACAACGCTCTTGAGGGCAGAGAGGAAAATGCGTTCGATACGGGTGCCGGAGATCAGGGTATAATGTTCGGATTTGCCTGTGACGAGACACCCGAGCTGATGCCTATGCCGATCTCGCTTGCACATAAGCTTGCCAAGAAGCTTACCGAGGTTAGAAAGAACAAGGTGCTCCCCTATCTTCGTCCCGACGGCAAAACGCAGGTAACAGTTGAGTATACAGACGGCAAGCCTTCAAGGATAGACACTGTTGTCGTATCATCTCAGCATGATGCAAGCGTTATGCTCAGCCAGATCAGAGACGATATAATCGAGAAGGTCATCAAGGAGGTCATTCCCGAGGAGCTGCTTGATGAGAAGACAACTTATTTTGTGAATCCGACAGGAAGATTCGTTGTAGGCGGACCTCAGGGCGACAGCGGGCTTACAGGAAGAAAGATCATTGTAGATACATACGGCGGATATGCACGTCACGGCGGTGGTGCATTCTCGGGCAAGGACCCGACTAAGGTGGACCGTTCCGCAAGCTATGCCGCAAGGTATATTGCCAAGAACATTGTAGCCGCAGGTCTTGCTTCCAGGTGCGAGGTCGAGCTTGCTTATGCTATCGGTGTAGCCAACCCCGTGTCTATACTGGTAGACAGCTTCGGCACAGGCAAGGTCAGCGACGAGAAGCTTTCGGAGGCTGTGAAGAAGGTGTTTGATCTTCGTCCTGCTGCGATCATACGCGACCTTGATCTGAGAAAGCCGCAGTACAAGCAGCTTGCCGCATACGGTCACATCGGCCGTGAGGATCTCGGTGTTGCATGGGAGAAGACCGACAGGACCGATGCACTGCTTGAAGCTGTAAAATGATCTGATGTGAATACAACATATCCCGAACAGGCTGCGCTGATCTTCCGCTGCGCAGCCGTTTTTGGACAGATCGTTTCGGAGGTGTTATGATGACCGATACAAAAGCACTGATGGACAGGTTCATTTCGATATACAGGCAAAATATTACCCGCCCCGGAGCAGAAAGACTGCTGGAATATCTGTTGTCCGAAAACTCTGATTTTTTTGTGGCACCGGCCTCGGCTGCACATCACTGCGCTTTTGAGGGAGGGCTGTGCCGTCATTCGATAGATGTATATGAATGCCTAAAAGCTTACTGCGAAAGAGAAAGGGTCCAGGACGAATACGGGCTTGCCGTAAGTGATGAGAGTATTGCTATCGTCGGACTGCTGCACGACATCTGCAAGATGAATGTCTATGAAACGAGCTACAGCAGTGAGGTAAACGATCTTGGGATTCGGGAGATCTCGCCGCATTATACCTTCAAAGACGATCTGCCTTACGGCCGCGGTGAAAAATCTGTATACATAATAAGCGGATTTCTGCGTCTGACCCGCGAGGAAGCTTTTGCTATACGCTGGCATATGGGCTTTGCGGGAGAAAATGATACAAGGGTGGTCGGCAGGGCGTTTGAACTGTTCCCTCTCGCGCTTGCCGTTCATATAGCCGATATGGAGGCATCGTTTCTCATGGAGAACGGAAAAAGATGACCATTCAAGCTGCCTGCACGGCAGCTTTTTTTGTGACCCGTGAGATACAGAGCAGCAGATCGGTAGTTAATAGATGAAGGCGGAGAGAATTGCAAAGGAGGCGGAAGGCTATGGAGGATATCGGGATAATCGACCTGTTCTTTGAGCGCTCGGAGCAGGCGGTAAAGGAGCTGGACGAAAAATACGGAAGGCTGTGCATGAAACTCTCGCTGAACATACTGAACAGCACAGAAGACGCAGAGGAATGTGTGAATGAATCGTATCTTGCGGTCTGGAAGCTCATACCCCCGAACCGTCCCGAAAAGCTCATGCCGTATCTGCTGAGGATCGTGCGCAACACCGCGGTAAAGAAGCTCAGATACAAAACTGCCGAAAAGCGATCTGTAAACCTTACTCCTATAGATGAGCTCAATGAAGTGCTGCGCGACAGGGATACTGTTGACAGCATCATCGATGCAAAGTATTACGCTGCGCTCATCAACAGCTTTCTTGACAGTATCGGGAAAGAAGAGAGGGTCATGTTCGTCAGACGGTACTGGTTTTCTGAGTCTATAGATGAGCTTGCGGAGCTGTTCGGTATCTCAAAGCACAATGTATCTGTCCGCCTTAGCAGAACAAGGAACAAGCTTAAAGCGTATCTTGAGAAAGAAGGTGCAGACATATGAACGATGACCGTATTACCGAGCTCATAGATAATATTGAAGACAGCAAGATAGAAGAAGCGCTGTCCTATAAGTGCAGAAACAGACGGACGATAATAAAGCGGTATGCAGCGATCGCAGCCTGTGCTGCAATAGCAGCAGCGGGAGTTCTGATCTATCTGTCGGCTGACGGAGATCGGCCGCCTGTAGATGATGCGGACAGCATCGTACAAGAAAAAACCGATACCAAAGAGAAAGAAA
>CAMOFU010000077.1 GCA_946613705.1 uncultured Clostridia bacterium | reverse complement strand
TACGTCGGAGCGTGATGTGAAATGGATACCGCGTCTTATACTATGTATAGTAAAGAACATAGGCACTCGCATTCTTGGGACAAAGTGCAGAACGTGCAGATCAACAGCTATGTCCGACCCCGCCGTCACACTATGTATCCTACTATACTATTTTTCAATAGGCGGCATTGCGCCGTCGCCGCTGCGACCGACCCCGCCGTCACACTATTTTGCCTTACATACTATTTTTCAAAAGGCGGCGTTGCGCGCGGCCGCTGCCGCGTATTTTTGTTTGGTGGCAAGGCCTCCGCGGATGTGGCGCTCCTTCTTGTTGCGCTCCAGCAGCTCGCGTACCTGCCTGAACAGCGCAGGCGAAAGCTTTGGCAGACGCTCGGTCAGATCCTTATGTACAGTCGATTTGCTGATCCCGAAATGTTTTGCTGCTGCCCTTACCGTCGCATCGTTGGCAAGCGCATACTCCGCAAGCAGTATCGCACGGTCTTTCTCTGTCTCTGTCATCAGTCTCAACTCCAATACACTGCCGCCCCCGCTGTCGGGTGCGGCATAAGGTTGTAATATATGATCCATAGATCAAATATAGATCAATAGATTATATGCAAAGACAACAGCCGTTATTACTGCATATCCGATGCCGTATATCATATTATTTGCAGCAGAGAAAAATAATTTGCAAAGAAAATTATATAAACCCCTTGACAAATTATATAATTGTGGTATAATGTTATATAGATACAGAGATAATAAAACCACAGAACCACAGAACAAATGAAAAGAGACAACAAAAGGAGGCAGAAAATGGCAGCAGGAAAGAAGATGAAAGAAAACAAATGGGCGCTTATAGCGGGAGCACACGCCGCAATGCTCGCAGCGGCACTGCTTTGGCGGACGTTTTACTACCTGATGTACTGAGCGGAGCATCGGGCGATGAAGAAGAGGGTGTTTGAGTGAAGAAAAGTGTATACAGCATAGTGCTTGCGGACGATGTTGTCGAGGCGATCGACGATATGGCATATTCGCTCGGGACGAGCAGATCGAACCTGATAAATCAGATACTTGCCGAAAGGGTGTCGATGATGACACCCGAGATGAGGATGAGAGATATCTTCGGGCGGCTGGAGCAGCTGATGAGCGGCGGGCTTATGACGGTCGCGCAGAGCGGCGGCTCGATGCTGATGCTGAAGAGCCCGCTCAAATACAAATACCGCCCCACGGTCAATTACAGCGTGGAGCTCTCGCGCAGCTTTGAGGGTGCGGTGGGGCGGCTGAAGATATCTCTGCGCACACAGAGCGGGTCGCTGATAGATATGATAGGCGGGTTCTTCGCGGTGTGGATAAGCATTGAGGGGAAGTATCTGCGCAGACTGTTCCCCAAGGGCAGCCCGTGGTCGGGGGGAGGGGCGGCTTTCACAAGAGAGTTCATCTCCCCGAACGGCTCGGCGCTCTCGGACGAGCAGCTGGCAGAGGCGATAGGCGGCTATGTCAATCTGCTGGACAGCTGCCTGAGAATGTATTTTGAGGATAAGACCTCGGCGGGAAGGATAGAGGATAAATATAAAGAATATCTCTCCCGCGGAGTATTGGTGATATGAGCGAACGAAAGAAGGAGGAATGACATATGAACATGAACAATCTGACGCAGAAGTCGGCAGAGGCTATGCAGGCAGCGCAGACGCTGGCAGTGGAAAACTATAATCAGGTGGTGGATCAGCAGCATATCGCGCTGGCACTGGTGCAGCAGGAGGACGGGCTTATCCCGCAGCTGACAGTGAAGCTGGGGGTAAATACCGAGATGCTGAGAGCGGCGCTTATCAAGGAGGTCGGTGCGCTGCCGAAGGTACAGGGCGGCAGCCGTCCGCAGGATCAGGTGTACATCAGCGCCGAGCTCGACCGCGCATTCACAGCTGCCGAGCAGGGAGCCTCGCAGATGCACGATGAATACATCTCGGTCGAGCATATCTTTCTGGGACTTATCGAGCAGCCGAACGACAGTATGAAAAAGCTGTTCGAGACGTTCGGCATAAAGAGGGACAGCTTTCTCAAGGCATTGAAGGAGGTGCGCGGCTCGGTGCAGGTGACCTCGCAGAACCCCGAGGAGACCTACGATGTGCTGAAAAAGTACGGCACCGATCTGGTGGAGCTTGCCAGACATAACAAGCTTGACCCCGTTATCGGGCGTGACAGCGAGATCAGGAACGTTATCCGCATACTCTCGCGCAAGACCAAGAACAACCCCGTGCTGATAGGTGAGCCAGGTGTCGGCAAGACTGCCATCGCCGAGGGGCTCGCGCAGCGTATCGTCGCGGGCGATGTGCCCGACAGTCTGAGGGACAGAAGGATATTCTCGCTCGACATGGGCGCACTGGTCGCGGGAGCCAAGTTCCGAGGCGAGTTCGAGGAAAGGCTGAAGGCGGTGCTGCAAACGGTAAAGAAGAGCGAGGGGCAGATCATACTGTTCATAGACGAGCTGCATACTATCGTCGGCGCGGGCAGGACCGACGGCGCTATGGACGCAGGCAACCTGCTCAAGCCGATGCTTGCAAGGGGCGAGCTCCACTGTATAGGTGCGACCACGCTCAACGAATACCGTGAGTATATCGAAAAGGACGCAGCCCTCGAACGCCGTTTCCAGACGGTCATGGTAGCCGAGCCGACGGTAGAGGATACCATAGCGATACTGAGGGGACTGAAGGAGCGCTACGAGGTGTTCCACGGCGTTAAGATACAGGATAATGCCCTGATCGCGGCGGTAACGCTCTCCGACCGCTACATCACCGACCGCTTTCTCCCCGATAAGGCGATAGACCTTGTTGACGAGGCGTGTGCGCTTATCCGCACCGAGATAGACTCTATGCCCACCGAGCTCGATGAGGTCCGCCGACAGATAATGCAGCATGAGATAGAGGAGACTGCGCTGCAAAAGGAGACAGACAAGCTTGCCGAGGAGCAGCTCGTTATCGTGCGCAGGGAGCTTTCGGAGCTGCGGGACAGATTCAACAGCATGAAGGCAAAGTGGGAAAACGAAAAGCAGGCGATCTCAAAGGTGCAGAAGCTTCGTGAGCAGATAGAGGCAGCCAATGCCGAGGTAGAAAAGCAGGAGCGCTCCCGCTCGGTCGATATGGAAAAGCTTGCAAGGCTGAAATACGGCGAGCTGCCCGAGCTGAAAAAGCGCCTTCAGGAGGAGGAGCACATCGCAGAGCAGAACTCGGGCGGCAGCAGCCTGCTGAGAGACAGGGTGACGGACGAGGAGATCGCGCGGATAATCTGCCGCTGGACAGGCATACCCGTATCGAAGCTGATGGAGGGCGAGCGCGAAAAGCTGCTGGGACTGGAGGGCATACTCCACAAGCGCGTCATCGGGCAGGACGAGGCAGTCACAAAGGTGAGCGAGGCGATAATCCGTTCGCGTGCGGGCATCGCAGATCCAAACCGCCCGATCGGCTCCTTCCTGTTCCTCGGCCCTACGGGTGTCGGCAAGACCGAGCTGGCAAAGGCGCTTGCAGAGGCGCTGTTTGACGACGAAAAGAATATCGTGCGTATAGATATGTCGGAGTATATGGAGAAGTTCAGCGTGAGCAGGCTGATAGGAGCGCCTCCGGGATATGTGGGCTATGACGAGGGCGGACAGCTCACCGAGGCGGTGCGCCGCAGACCCTACTCGGTAGTATTGTTCGACGAGGTAGAGAAGGCGCACCCCGATGTATTCAACATTCTTCTCCAGGTGCTCGACGACGGACGGATCACCGATTCGCAGGGGCGCACGGTAGACTTCAAGAACACGATAATAATAATGACCTCCAACCTCGGCTCGCAGTACATTCTTGAAGGCATAGGCGAGGACGGAGAGCTGAGTGCGGAAGCGACGGAGCAGACCGACCGTCTGCTGAAAAGCTCGTTCCGCCCCGAATTCCTCAACAGGCTCGACGAGATAGTATACTACAAGCCGCTCCGCAAAGAGGAGATCGGCAGGATAGTAGACCTTATGCTTGCAGAGCTTTCCGAGCGGCTGGCAGACAAGCAGCTCTCTGTAGAGGTAACACCTGCTGCCAAGGAAGCGATCATAGAGCATGGCTTTGACCCGATCTACGGCGCAAGGCCGCTCAAGCGCTACATTCAGCGCAGGGTAGAGACTCTTGTTGCAAGGAAGATCATAGCGGGAGAGGTCAGCACGGAAAAGCCGATCTCGGTCGATATCGAAAACGGTGAATACGTTGTAAGATGATCGGCTCCATCGGTATACCAAACAGCAGAAATGACGGGTACAGGCGATCTGCCTGCACCCGCCGCTCTGCTCCCGAGTGATGACCGAGCCGAAGCTCGTCGCGGATAGAGAATAGTGAATAGTGAATAACGAATAGTGAATAGTGAATAGTTAAGGTATCGCCTTTGGCGATGTTAAATTATGTCCGCAAAGCGGACACCTTAACTATTCACTATTTTCTATTCTCTATTCACTATTCGTTATACGCAAAGACACTTCTGCCGCTATACAGCAGAAGTGTCTTTAAATGATCTGATCTTTATGATCCCCGCGTTTGATGCCTCGGGGCAGCTGATATCACTCTACCTTGTTGTTAGCTATAACGGTGGCTACCAGATTGCTCGGCAGCTGATCGTATCTCGCAAGCTCTAAGGTGTAGGAGCCGCGGCCCTGCGTCATCTGTCTCAGTGTCATCGTGAAGTCCGCCATCTCAGCCTCGGGCACCTCGGCAACTACCTCGGTCAGTCCCTTCTTCTCGGACGGATTCATTCCCAGAACTCTGCCGCGGCGCTTGTTCAGCTCGCCGATCATGTCGCCCGTGTTCTCGTCGGGCACCAGCACCGACAGATTGTCGATAGGCTCCAGCAGCATGGGCTCCGCCTTCGGTATACCTTCCTTGAACGCTAACGATGCCGCGATCTTGAATGCCATTTCAGAGGAGTCAACAGGGTGATACGAACCGTCTACCAGTATCGCCTTCAGCCCGACAACGGGGAAGCCCGCCAGTACACCCTTCTTCACACACTCCTGCAAGCCCTTTTCTACAGCAGGGAAGAAGTTCTTAGGTACCGCACCGCCGAATACTCTCTCCTCAAACACCAGATCGTCCCCGATGCACGGCTCGAATTCGATCCATACATCACCGAACTGTCCGTGTCCGCCCGACTGCTTCTTGTGCCTGCCCTGTACCTTTACCTTCTTGCGGATAGTCTCCTTGTACGCGATCTTCGGCGCAGAGGTCTCGATGTCCACTCCGAAGGTGTCGTGCAGCCTGCCCGCTACCGAGTCAAGATGCAGTCCGCCGAGCGTCGTCAGTATCATCTCCAGCGTGTCGGGATTCTGCTCGTATCTCAGCGTCTTGTCCTCCTCCAGCAGCCTTGCGATAGCTCCCGAGATCTTTGCCTCGTCGCCCGAGCCCTTCGCCTTTACCGCCTGCGCATAGGTCGGCTTCGGGAATTTTATAGCCTCAAACCTGACTACTCTCGAGGCATCGCAGATAGTGTCGTTCGTGTTTATGTTCATCTTCGTAGCGACCACGATGTCACCGCAGTTAGCCTCTGTCACCTCGATCTGCTTCTTGCCCAGCAGAGTCATCAGCTTGCCCACCTTCTCTGTCGAACCTGTGGTCGCATTGATAACGTCCTTATTGGTCTTCAGAACTCCCGAGTGTACCTTTATAAAGCTCATCTTGCCCACGAACGGGTCGGCTACCGTCTTGAATACGAATGCCGAGAGCGGAGCGTCCTTGTCGCACTTGATCTCAACAGGCTCGCCGTTGGCATCAACAGCCTCCTTCGTGTCATTGTCCGAGGGAGCGGGCAGCAGCAGCGAGATCTCCTTCAGCAGCATATCTATACCCGACAGATCAACAGCCGAGCAGCAGACAACAGGTGTGATGATGCCCTTGTTCATGCCGTTGTGTATACCGTCGATAAGCTCCTTCTGCGTGAACGATTCGCCCGAGAAGAACTTCTCCATCAGCTCCTCGTCAGTCTCCGCAACAGCCTCCGAGACCGCCTCGATAAGTCCGTCGATACGGTATTCCATGTTAGCCGCGACCTCGGCAGTCGGCATATCTGTCTCGACCGCATTGCCGTTCTCATACTTGTATGCCTTCATCTCGATCAGATTCACATAGGAGACTACCTTCCGCTCTGCGATAACGGGTACGATAACAGGGCACACCGTCGGACCGAACTCGGTCTTGAGCTGTGTCAGCACATTGTTGAAGTTGGCGTTCTCGTCATCGAGCTTGGTGACCACGAACATTCTCGGCTTGCCTGCCTCCTCGGCATAGTCATATGCCTTGTGGGTGCCGACCTTAACGCCCGACTTGGCTGAAACGGTTATCATAACGCAGCCCGCGGCATTGATGCCCTCGACCATGCCCGCCTCGTAGTCGAAAAGACCGGGGGTGTCGAGCAGATTGATCTTGAAGCCGTCTCTTTCAAAGCTGGACAGCGAGGTATATACAGAGCACTTTCTTCTGATCTCCTCGGCGGTGAAGTCCGAAACGGTGTTGCCGTCAGCTATCTTGCCGAGACGGTCGGAAGCGCCGCTCTTGAAGAGCAGAGCCTCAACGAGCGAGGTCTTGCCTGAGCCGCCGTGTCCTGCGACTGCAATGTTCTTGATATGAGTGCTTTCGTAGGTTTTCAAATCGATTCTCTCCTTGCGTAAAAAACTTGCAGTTTGTTAAATTTTGTCAGATTGTAATAAATGCACAACAAAAACACAAACCGATAGAATAATTATATACTATTTTCACACAAATTGCAATAGCTTTTTCTGCTTTTCTTTTCGTGATTATGAACAAAAAATTAAACCTTCCCCGTGCATAATACACAAAACGCAAGCCGCGGCGCGGCAGGAGGGGCTAAGCCGCGGTGCGGTGATTACATTTGTCACATCGAAAAAGTGACGCACTTCACTTCACAAACGTTTTCGCAGATGCTATAATGGATACAGAAAACAACACAGAAAACAACAAGGAGGACATCGCAATGGCAAACACAGTAGTTAAGATAGACAATCTTGTAAAAAGGTATAAGGAGCTCATCGCTCTCGATCACCTCTCGCTGGAGATAAAGGAGGGCGAGGTGTTCGGGCTGCTCGGACCGAACGGCTCGGGCAAGACCACCACGATAAACTGCCTGCTCTCGCTGCTCGCATATGACAAGGGCACTATCGAGATCTTCGGCAAGCCGATGACACCCACCTCTTACGATATCAAGCGCGAAATCGGCATCATCATGCAGAACGTCGCCGTATTCAACGAGCTTACGGTCATGGATAATATCGACTACTTCTGCGGCCTCTACATCACCGATAAGGCTAAGAGAAAGCAGTACGTCGAGGAGGCGATCAGGTTCGTGGGTCTCGAGGACTTCACCAAGTTCTATCCCCGGAAGCTCTCGGGCGGCCTGCTGAGAAGACTGAACATCGCCTGCGGCATCGCCCATAAGCCGAAGCTGATAATCCTCGATGAGCCGACCGTAGCCGTAGACCCCCAGAGCCGCAACAAGATCCTCGAGGGCATCGAGCAGCTCAACCGTGACGGCGCAACGATCATCTACACCTCTCACTATATGGAGGAGGTAGAGCAGATCTGCACCCGCATCGCGATAATGGATAAGGGGCATAAGGTCGCTGAGGGCAGCAAGGAAGAGCTCAAAAAGATGATAAAGAATACCGAAACGATCTCGATAGAGGTCGCAGAGCCCTCAGCCGAGGTCAATGCCGAGGTGGCAGCCCTGCCCCATGTATATAAGAACGAATACACCGACGGCAAGCTCCACGTTTACTGCTCGGGCGGCAAGCACAACCTGATAAGAGTGCTCGACGTGCTGCAAAAGCACGATATGCACATCGGCCGCGTTTACAGCGAGCTGCCCACTCTCAACGATGTGTTCCTCGAGATAACGGGCAAGGCTCTCAGAGATAAGGAGGACTAATATGTTTCTTCACGACCTTAAATACTCCCTGCGCTCGGGGCTCCGTGCAAGGGTGATGCTCATATGGCTGCTGATCTTCCCGATAGCGCTCAGCACGCTCTTCAAGATTGCATTCGGAAATGTCTACGAGAGCGTGGAGCTGTTCAAGTCGGTCCCCGCCGCAGTAGTCACAAACGACGGCAGCACCGAGCTCAGAGGTGTGCTTGACAGTATGGAGAGCTCGGAAAACCCGCTGATGAAGGTCACCTATGCCGATAAGGAGGAGGCTGAAAAGCTGCTCTCCGACGGCGATGTACAGGGCATCATCTATTCGGAAGACAGAAAGCTCTCGCTCACCGTAGCGGGCATCGGTATGGAGGAGACTCTCCTGAAGACCTTCTGCGACCAGTTCAATTCACGAGTATCGGTCATCACCGAAGCGGCATCAAAGGACCCCGCGTCGATACCCGCTGTATCGGCAGAGCTCATGAAGGAGCTGAACTCCGTCAGCGAGGAAAAGCTCACGGAAGGCAACATGGATTACTTCAACGAGTATTTCTATAACCTCATCGCAATGGTCGCACTGTTCGGCGCACTTATCGGGCTTTCGACCGCGGTGGACAATCAGGCGAACCTCTCGGCGCTCGGTGCCAGAAAGAACTGCTCGCCCACTCCCAAGAGCATCAGCCTTGCAGCCTGCCTTATCAGCCGCTTCATCCTCCAGTCGTTCTGCATGGTCGTCGGAGTGAGCTATATGCGCTTCATACTCAAGATAGATTTCGGCGACAGGCTGGGGCTCGTCTACCTCTCCGCGATACTCTCGGGTATCCTCGGCGTGAGCATCGGCTTTGCGGTAGGCTCGATAGGCGCAGGCTCATATGATACCAAGCAGGGCGTGCTGACGGGTGTTATAATGTCCCTCTGCTTCCTCAGCGGACTCATGGTCGCCGATATGAAGGCTATCATCGCCGAGAAGCTCCCGATAGTCAACGATATCAACCCCGCAGCCGTGATAACCGATTCCTTCCACTGCCTGAACGTTTTCACCGATACAAAGATCTACACAGTCAAGATCGTAACAATGCTGGGCATGACCCTGCTGTTCTCCGTGATCGGCTTTATCCTTACAAGGAGGCGCAAATATGCAAGTCTTTAAAGCATTCTTCAAGATACTGAAAAAGAAATCCAAATCGGCGCTCATCACTACCATTATATTCCTTGCCATCAGCTTCGGCATCGTCTACAGCGGCGGCAGCAACAAGGAGTTCACCGAATCAAAGCTCAGCATCACGGTCATTGATGAGGACAACACCGAGGCTTCAAAGGCACTCACCGAATTCATCGGCAAAAAGCACGAGCTGAAGGAGACTGCCGCCGATAAGGAAAAGCTTACCGAGCAGCTCTACTGGACGACCGTGGATTACGCTCTTGTCATCAAAAAGGGCTTTTCGGAAAACCTTTCCTCGGGCAGCAGCGACGAGCTCTTCGGCGAGTACCACCTCAGAGAGAGCTTCTCGACCGTCTATATGTCCACCACCCTCAACGAGTATGTAAAGACCGTCCGCGCGTTCCTTGCCTCGGGCAGCGAGCTCGGCGCAGCTCTTGACAGCACCTCCGAGATACTCTCGAAGGACACCGAGGTCACCTTCAAGGCGGACGATGCCTTCGGCACGGAGGACTTCTCCCACAGGTTCTCGGGATACTTCCAGTATATACCCTATATCTGCATATCGGTAATGCTCTCGGCGCTGGGCATCGTGCTCTCCTCGCTGAACAAGAAGGAGCTCCGCTACCGCACCGACTGCTCGGGCACCACCCCGCGCTCGGTCACCTTCCAGATCATCGGCGCATCTGCGATATTCGTCATAGCCATCTGGCTTATCTTCATGATCGCGGGCCTGTTCCTGTACGGCGGCATCTACCGCGGCCATGCATGGTTCGCAGTGCTCAACTCACTGATCTTTACTCTCGTGGCGGCATCGCTCGCTATCTTCGTTTCCTCCTTCGACCTTGAAGAGAACGTATTCAACGTCGTCACCCAGATAATCGGCCTCGGCATGAGCTTCCTCTGCGGAGTATTCGTTCCCCTCTCCGTCCTCGGCGACGGTGTAAAGTCGGCGGCAAGGTTCCTCCCCGCCTACTGGTATATCAAGGCAAACGATATGCTCACCGCCCGCGAGCCGTTCGACGGCGGCAAGCTCGCAGGCTATATGCTGATACAGCTCGCCTTTGCGGTAGTGCTGATGCTCCTCACCCTCGTCGTAAGGCGCTCCTCAAGATCAAGGACGGTGTGAGCGGTAAACAGTGAATAGAGAATAGCGAATAGTGAATAGTTATTAATATCGTCCGCAAAGAAAGGACACTTCTGCCGTGATACAGCAGAAGTGTCCTTATGTTTTTTGTTTGTATTTAGGCAACACCGCACGACCCCTGTGCATCAGATGCGCCGTCCAGCTTTTCGTC
>CAMOFU010000076.1 GCA_946613705.1 uncultured Clostridia bacterium | reverse complement strand
TTTCGAGTGCGCCCCGTTATGACCACTTCGATACGTCTCCGTATACTTATTCAAAAGCACTAATATATTATACTACACTTTCCTGCAAATTGCAATACCTTTCAGGGTGATTTGCACTGTTAATTTTTTGTGAACCTGATTTTAACACCACGTTCTTTGTTAACTTGTTTTTTAGCATAATTACTGAAAATCGGGTAAATAAATTGTGCATTGTTTTTTGAAAAAATTTTTAAATTTCTCTTGCGTAAATTAATCGGTTGTGATATAATACAAATAAGAGGGCTCTGCCAGAATTATTTTTAGAAATTTTTCTGTCAGGCTTACTATCTGAAAGGATTGATTTTGTAATGGCATTAGGTAGGAAGAAAAAGGAAGAATCAACAAATGATAAGATCATCCGTCTTTATCAGGAAGGTAAATCGGTAGAGGATATCGTGGGCGAGGTCGCTCTGCGTGCCGATATCGTTACGGGCGTTATACAGAGAAAGCTCGGTCCTGACGCTGTTCCCGATGCTGCTATCCCGCACGAGAAGCCGCAGGCTGCAAAGGTCATCGGCGCCGTAAACGGTGATAAGCCCGAGGCTGCTCCCGCAGGTGACGGCAATGCCGATGAGGACGTTGAAGGCATGAGCAAGCTTGAAAGATATATGTTCGAGAAAAAGAAGAAAATGGAAAGCTCGGCAGAGACTGCACCTGCCGCACCGTCTGAACCCGCTCCCGGGGAGATGGAGGGTATTTCGGCGGCAGCCATTCCCGCTCCGCCCGAACCCGAGGCTCCCGCTCCTTCGCTCGTAGCCGAGACCGAAAAGGAGCCCGAGGTACATAGAGTAAGCCTTGTTGAGGATTATAAGAAGCAGGCAGCTGCAAAGGAGAACAGCTCTGCATCAAGATCGGGTATGAACGGTATCTCGCTGTCCTCGCCTAATGTTCCGTCTGCTCCGAACATTCCTTCTTACACCGTGCCTTCGCCCGGAGAGGAATATGCGGAAATGGAAGCGCTCGTTCCGCCCGATGTAGAGTCAGCCGATATTTCCGATGCTCCGATACTCGCATATTCGGGTGAGCCCGAGCCTGCTGCGCCTGCTGTTGAGGAGGCCCCCGCTGCTGCCGAGCCGGTTGCTGCTGCACCCGCTCCAGAGATCGATACTGCAAGCAAGGCCGCCGATAAGATGAAGGCCTTTGCTATGAGCCAGATCGAAGCCAACAACGTCAAGATCGCCGAGCTGGAGGGCAAAAACGCTGTTATCAAAAACGATTACACTGCTAAGATAAACGAAGCGACCACCGCTCTTACGCTTAGCCAGAGCAACTACGATACCATTGAGAGCAAGCTCAACGAGGCTTATGCGGCTGCCGAGAAGGCAAGAGAAGAGAACAGACTTGCGATCGCAAAGGCTGAGGAGGAGTATAACCGCAAGATGGCGGCTATAGATGAAGAATACAGAAATGCTACCTTTGAGGCGAACAACAAGTTCCAGGAGTTCGATGACAAGAACCGTGAGACTATCGTTAAGCTCGACGAGGAAAAAACTGCTGCTCAGGCTGATCTTGTGGTGAAGAGGAAGGCTGTTGCCGATATCCACCAGAAGATAGACGGCGAGAGCGAGAAGCTCACTGCCCAGATCAAGGCACTGAAAGACGAGAATGCAGGCTATCAGGCATTCCTGAACTGATCGTGATTTCTGCGGGCATACCCTTTATATTCGGAGGGTATGCCCTTTTGTTATAATTTAATTATTATACTGCTGCGGTGACCTGCGGGCAGTGTATGATTGTTTACAGTGCGTATACAGGATTATGAAAAATTCGTAAAAGCTATTGAAATATTTTAACATATATGATATAATAAAACTCGAACGGCAGATCACCGTTCAGGATACCATGTTATTATTTAAGGGAAGGAGATTTGGAATGAATTCGTTGGTTTTTGTCTGGGCAGGACTGTTTGTGGTATTCGTCATTGCCGAGATCGCTACGCTGAATGCGCTCGTCTCGGTATGGTTCGCGGTCGGTTCGCTCGGTGCAATGTTTCTGGCGCTGGCGGATGTTCCGTTTGTCTGGCAGATGGTCATGTTCGTCGGGCTGTCAACTGTCATACTTATCGTTACGCGCCCGATCGTCAAGAAAATGCAGGGGCGGAAATATGCCACGAATTTTGAGCTCGATATCGGCAAGACGGCAATGGTGATCGAATCGATCAACAATCAGCTCGGAGAGGGCAGAGTCAAGCTCGAGGGTACAGACTGGTCGGCAAGGTCGGAGGACGGTTCGCCGATAGAAAAGGGCACGGTCGTTACCGTGAAAATGGTGGACGGTGCAAAGCTCATCGTCGCAAGGCAGAGCAATGCGCCTGTTTAAAAGCCTGCTCGGCATCGGCTCCGATGACGGCAAAGCTGTCAATACCGATGTGCAGGTGCTGGGCATAGAGAACGAAATGGTCGTTCGGAAGGACGGCAGCACGGCTGAGGTGAGCATACTTATAAGGTATTTTGTTTCGGACGTTGAGACTTTTAAAAACAGCGCTCCGACAGATCATGAGGTATCGCTCAGGAATCTGACTCTTACTGCTGCAAGGGACGTTTTTGCGCTGAGCAGAGAGGAGCCAACAGCCGAAAAGCTGAGCACAGGTCTTTTTACAGCTGTCGGAAAGGCAGCGGAAATTTGGGGAATTACCGTGACCGAGCTAAGGGTCACGGAGATCAGGGTTCAGACCGAATAATATATTGTTTGGAGGTAATTGTTTATGGATACTCCTATAATCATTGCACTGATAGTTGCAGCATTTATCCTGTTGGTCATCATCACCAACATCAAGGTAGTTCCGCAGGCATATGTTTACGTTGTGGAGCGCTTCGGTGCGTTCCATGCAGCATGGACAACGGGTCTGCACGTCAAGGTGCCGTTTATCGACAAGATCGCCAAGAAGGTCTCGATCAAGGAGCAGGTGGTCGATTTCAAGCCGCAGTCGGTGATAACAAAGGATAACGTTACGATGCAGATAGACACCGTAGTGTTCTTCCAGATCACCAATGCCATGCAGTTCACATACGGCGTTGAAAGACCTATCTCTGCTATCGAGAACCTGACAGCCACTACGCTGAGAAACATCGTCGGTGATATGGACCTCGAAGCTACGCTCACCTCGCGTGACTTCATCAACACCAACATCACCAAGATACTCGACGAAGCCACCGACCGCTGGGGCATCAAGGTGCAGAGAGTCGAGCTCAAAAACATTCTCCCCCCTGCCGAGATCAGGGACGCTATGGAAAAGCAGATGAAGGCAGACCGTGAGAGACGTGAAAAGGTAATTCAGGCCGAGGCCGAGAAGAAGTCGCAGATACTTGTGGCAGAGGGCGAAAAGGAGTCGAAGATACTCCGTGCAGAGGCTGAAAGAGAGTCAAAGATACTTCAGGCGGACGCTGTAAAGCAGCAGAAGATACTGGAGGCAGAGGGTGAAGCGCAGGCTATCCAGATGGTACAGCAGGCGCTTGCAGACAGCCTTGTAAAGCTCAATCAGGCCAACCCGAGCGAGAACGTTATCCAGCTCAAGAGCCTTGAAGCCTTCGCAAAGGCTGCCGACGGCAAGGCGACCAAGATCATTATCCCGAGCGAGATACAGGGTATCGCAGGTCTTGCAGCGGGTCTTAAAGGTGTTGTTACCGAGACCCACGAGCCGAAGCAGTAAGCAGCACAGCGGTACAGCTTGATCTGACGAAGAAAAACAGCTGCGGTTCAGATGTATTTCTAAGCCGCAGCTTTTCTTGCGCCCGCACGAATTACAAGCTACAAATCACAAATCACAAATTACAAAAAAGCCTGCCCGATCTGATGTGCTTACAGATCGGACAGGCTTTGATCATTTGTTATTTGCTTTATTTTATACTGTGTGCCTTATGCGTTCTCTTCAAGAACGGAAGTGCAGTTCGGGCATCTTGTAGCCTCGATGTTGATATCGGTCTTGCAGAACGGGCAGGTCTTGGTCGTAGGAGCAGCATCCTCTTCCTTCTTCTTGCCGATGGTCATAGCCTTGTTCACAGCCTTGATAAGAGCGAACAGGATAAGCGCGATGATAAGGAAGTTGATAACAGCCGAAAGGAATGCGCCGTAGGAGAAATCAACGCCCTTGATAGTGAACTTACCGCCGACTACCTGCATAACGCCGTTTTCGTCCTTGGTAACGCCGCCTGTAATGACTGCGATGAGCGGGTTGATGAAGCTGTCGGTCAGCGCGGTAACGATCGAACCGAACGCAGCACCGATGATAACACCTATCGCCATGTCCATTACATTGCCTTTAAGCGCAAACTCCTTAAACTCCGATAAAAACTTCTTCATAGGGGAACACCTCTTCCAAATATAATTTTTATCATTATAACACATTTTAATAAAAAATGCAACACTTTTTCGTCAAATTTCTGCATTTTTTATTCTATTTGATTTTGATATTGAGTTTCAAGCTTCTCTGTTTTCTGCCTCGGACATATCAGCGAGCATACTTATACCCGCTGCCGCTGTGCCGAGAGCGTGATGAGCATGAACACGAGATTATAGATAACTATAAAACTCGGTGTCAGCTGGCCGAAGGTCCCGAGCAGCGTCATCACAAGCGCTATGCCGAAGCCGAGCACGCAGGCACCTGCCTGTATCGCAACGCCGAGGGTAGATATCTGCTTGAGGCGCTTGGTGCCTATCAGCAGCATCGCAAAGGACGGGAAATGCCCCGAGCAGAGCATCGGCGAGGACACCTCGGGTGTATAGTCGGTCTCCCTGACATATTCCTTGTGGAAGCGGAACGGCAGCAGCCTGATCTTATTCGGGTCGGCGCCGAACAGCTCCGAGATAAAGTCTCTGTCGATAAAGCCGTCTACAGTTCTCACGACCGAAACGATACCGTTGCGCCCCAGCTCCTTCAGCCAGCGCGACACCGAAAGGCTTGCCTTCGCCTCGACGACGAACAGCATAGAAACGATGCCCGACACCGAGAGATAAAGCACCATATTCCCCTTGGCGTATTCCCTTTCCTTCGCCTCTGTGGGCAGACCCTCGATAGAGTGGTTCTTCATCAGCTCTCTCGAACCGAGCAGCACGCGCTTGTTCTCTATCCAGCCCGAAAGCCCGAGCCCGTCCTCGTAAATATAGCTCTCTACGGGGTAGAGCATCTCGGTCTTGCCGCGGAGCATCTTGTAGAATGCCGAGCTGAGTATGCTCCCCGCCTGACAGGAAAGGCTTGCGGCGAAGAGGATACACTCCTCGATCTTTGTGGAGCCTATGAGCTTCAGGTTCTTGATATCGACCATTCCGCGCGGGAACAGCTGCTCTGCGTCTATAAGAACAGAGTTTGTATCGGCGAACTTGTCCACCGCCGAATAGCCCAGCATAACGCCCGAATATCTGAGGTACTTGTTCTGCGCCCTGCCGAGGGGGATATTGACTATCAGCATCAGCGAGAGAGAGGAGCAGATCGTCACTGTGCCGGACATAACGCCGAGCACGTTGAATACCCGCTCGGTAGTTCCCGTGGTACTCTTCTCAAACACCAGCGAGAGCAGACCCACCGCTATTGACGCGATAAGTATGAGCGGGGTCATCTTTCTCGAATAGAGGTCTGAGACATCGGTGGAGTAGCTGTTCTTCATGAAATCGCGGACGAACTCGGTCTTGCGCATCGCGGCGAGCTCGGGAAAATCGTCCAGCACACCGTGTGTGAACTTTCCCGCGGTATCCTCATTATCGACAGACACGAGCGCATACTTGTCAAAATCCTCCGCCACGAAGCGGAAGTTGCGCTCGGTGCGCTTAACTATCATCAGCTTGCCCAAGGTGTTGAATATCAGCCCGAAGATCGCCGTAGTGGTGTAAACGTGGTAGAACGGCTGGCGGACTATCGAGGGCTCGAACAGCGTGATTATGCCCGTGATGACGGTTATCAGGATAGCCGATGCCGCAAGGCTGTCGCAGTCTGCCCTGCCCTTGAACAGATTCTTCATGCCCTCGACTATGACGGTATAGCTCACGGCGATCGAGATTATCCCGAGCATCGTGTTGGTGAACATGAACGTCGAGGGATTCTCGACCTTATCAAATATCGTGACCAGCGGCAGCGAAAAATCGTTTGCCAGCGTGATGAGCAGCGTGAATATCCCCGTAAACAGCAGCACGCTCATACGCATCGTAAGGTTGCTCTTGACCTGAAGGATATCATTCAGCACGTCCTTCTCGTCGTCGAAGCGCTCGAACTCATGCTGACCCTTATGCTTGACCTCGGGCTCCTCACCGCTGTCCTCGGGCTTGTCCTCACGGCGCTTCAGGCGGAAGGCATCCACCCTCTCCCTGCGCCTCTCGCGGAGCATATCCATGCGCTCCTGCTGGCTCAGGTCGTTCGGGATATCTGTCACCCTCTCGAACTCGCCTGTCTGCGGGAGTATCTTTCCCGTCAGGCCCATATCTATCTCCTTAACGTCCGCTCTTGTAACGGGAGCCTCCTCGCTTTCGGGGCGAACCTCTCCCCTTGCGCGGCGCTCGTTCATTATCCTGCTGATCTCCTCGGCATTTCTCTCGGCACGCTCACGGCTTTGCTCCTCGCTGCTGCCGCCGTCGGAGATAACAGGTGCGGCTTCCCTGCCGCGATGCATCAGCTCGTCTATCTCGCTGCTCATATTGTCTATCGACTGCTTCTCGTCCAAGCCTTTCACTCCTAACCGTTGTTTGCAGCTCTGCGCTGCCTTACTATCTCATACATAAATATCCCTGCTGCGACCGATGCATTGAGCGAGGTTATCCTGCCTGCCATCGGCAGCCGCAGCAGAAAGTCGCATTTATCCTTCATCAGCCGACCCATTCCGAAGCCCTCTGAGCCGATCACCAGCCCGACCGCACCTGTCATGCTGACCTCGGTATAGTCCTGCCCCGCTCCGTCGGTGCCATAGATCCACACGCCGCGTTTTTTCAGCTCGTCCACTGCCGCGGCAAGGTTTGCCACCCTTGCGACAGGCACATAGCTCGCCGCACCCGCCGATGTCTTGAACACCGTGAAATTGAGCGATGCGCTGCGCCGCTTGGGGATGACCACCCCGTGAGCGCCCGCTGTCTCGGCTGTCCTGATTATCGCTCCCAGATTATGCGGGTCCTCGATCTCGTCGCAGATTATGATAAACGGCTCTTCGTTCTTCTCCTCTGCGGCCTTGAATATATCGTCTATCTCGGCATACTCGGCGCAGGCACCGACAGCCGCCACGCCCTGATGCGAAGCTCCTCCGCACATCTTGCTGAGCTTGGCCTCGTTCGCGTCCTTGACGACGATACCGCGCTCTCTTGCCATAGCTCTGATATGCCCTGCCGACCCGCCTGCCGATGGGTCGATATAAAGCGTATCTATGGGCAGCCCCGCTTTGAGTGCCTCGGTAACGGGATTTCTGCCGATTATCAGTGTATCGTCCCCGTCACTGCTGCGCGGGGTATTCTTACGGCTCGCGCCCTTGAATCTATTATCCATATCACTTATCCTTTTACAAATAAAGCAGCTGCCGCCGCACACTTTCAGAGTTTACCTTTTTCATTATACCACATCTTCTCCAAAAAGTAAAGCATAAATTATTGCTGTTTCAGCATAAAAACGTAACAAACAACAAACCGTATCCGACGGCAAGCGTCATGCCCGCACAAAAAGCAAAGCCCCGCAGCAGATGCTGCAGGGCTTTGTATGGCTGGGGTAAAAGGATTCGAACCTTTGAAATGCCGGAATCAGAATCCGGTGCCTTACCGCTTGGCTATACCCCAATAGTACGGGGAAAGTGATGGCTGGGATAGCTGGACTCGAACCAGCGGAATGGAGGGATCAAAACCCTCTGCCTTACCACTTGGCTATATCCCAATGCTTTCCCCATATCACTTGTGCTCACCCGACGAACGGGGAGCTTCATAAAGCTTTATTATTATACCACAGCGGGCAGAGGATTTCAAGGGTCAGGCTGCTGATTTAACACAATGTTTACAATTAGTCCTCCCGCCCCGATATCGGGCAGGCATATTACTGCCCTGTTGATGCGGTGCTGTCGGGCAGGGCTTCAACCGAGCTCAGGCGGCGGTTGATCTGCCTTGTGCGCACACCCACGAGCTTGTCAAGGTCGCTGTCAACGCGGCGGATATGCTTCTGCGTTTCGGTGAGCACCTGCTCAAACGTCTGAAACTCGGTCTTTACAGCGCCGAGCAGCTCCCAGACCTCGTTTGAGCGCTTCTGTATCGCAAGGGTGCGGAAGCCCATCTGAAGCGAGTTGAGCAGTGCCGCCATAGTCGAGGGACCCGCTACGTTCACCTGATAATCGTGCTGAAGCACCTCCACGAGCCCGCTGTTCACCACCTCGGCATACAGACCCTCGAACGGCAGGAACATGATCCCGAAGCTTGTTGTATAGGGCGGCGAGATATACTTTTCGCGTATATCCTTGGCACAGCGTCGGATAGTCTCGGCAAGGGTCTTGCGGGCAGCGGCTACCTGCTCGGGGCTGCCGCTGTCGTATGCGTCCTGAAGGGCAGCGAAGCGATCCCCCGGGAACTTTGAGTCGATCGGCAGATAAACGCTGCTGCCGTCCTCCCCGCCCGGGAGCTTCACGGCAAACTCAACACGCTCTCTGCTGTGCGGGACTACGCACACGTCCGTTTCATACTGCTCGGGAGCAAGTATCTCGTCAAGGATAGCGCCCAGCTGTATCTCGCCGAGAATGCCGCGGTTCTTCACATTTGAGAGCACCTTTTTAAGATCACCCACGCCCGAGGCGATGCTCTGCATCTCGCCCAGACCCTTGTATACCTGTTCAAGTCTTTCGCTCACGAGCCTGAAGGATTCGTTCATTTTGTTTTCAAGCTTTTCGTCCACCGTTTTCTGAATGGCTTCGAGCTTTTTATTATTGTCCTCGCGGATGTTGGAAAGCTCCTCGGACATCGTTCTGCGTATCGCATCGAGCTTCTGCTCGTTGGTCTGTTCGAGTGTGGCAAAGCGCGTTTCAAGCGTTTTGAGCTGCGCCGATACCGATCGGGTCATATCATCGAGTCTGGCAGACTGCGCCTCCTGCGAGATGCGCTGTGTATCGGTGAGCAGCTCGCCCATGCTTTTCACACTGCCGCGCACAGTGCCGCCGAGCTCCTGCCTCAGATCTCTGCCGCTCTCGCTCACGGTCTCCTCAATGCGGGCAAAGAGCTCCCCTCCCGAGGTGAACAGCTTCACTGCCACCGCCATAAGCAGCAGCAGGACCAGTATCCCCACCACCAAGATCACAGTCTCCATTATTCATCACACCTCACTGTCTTTCACTGCCAAGCAGCTTATGCAGGATATTGCTCTGATACCCGAAGCCCGCGAACTCTTCAAAAAAGAACTCTGCGGGGGCTCTCAGCTGATCGGTCATCGGCAGACAGGGTATCACGAGCTTCACGGTCAGCCCGCCGAAAGTGTTCTTTTCAAATGCTATACTGCCGCCGTGCAGATCTGCGGTATGCCTTGCCAGCGGCAGCCCGAGGTGCTCGGCTCCGCCGACGGGCTCTTGCGAGCGTGTGCCGAGATGCGACTGCCTCTCTATCGCTGCGGGGTCGGCGGCTGTATTGTTGTCACTCACGGCTATGACCGCGCTGCCGCCCTCCCTTGCGAGCGAGAGCCTGACCCTTTTGTCGGCTGAACTGTTGTACATAAAGCCGTTGACGATAAGGTTCAGCACGCTTATCTCGAGCATCGTAAAATTAGCCTCTGCCTCGATACCGTCCTCAATATCGCACTCGAGCTCCAGCCCTGCGGGGGTCAGCGCCTTAACGGTACAGTCGGCGCTGTGGCGCAGCTGCTCCGAAAGGCAGCAGGTCTTCATGGCGGTATCGCGTCCTGCGGGATCGGAATTTATAAAAAAGGTAAGATTTGTCAGCTTAGGCAGAGCGTCCGAAATAATGCCCCTGAGCATTTCGGACGAGCTTTGCAGATCATATCGGGGATTCCTCAGCATAAGCTCGGCAATGGCGCTGACATCTGAGAGCGAGCCGCTCACCGCATTCACGCACTGTCGGATATTGCCTATCCCGTCCGAGGCAAAGAACAGCTGCTTCTGCTCCTCCTCATCAAAAAACCTCAGCAGATATCCGCCTATGCTCCCCTTCTCGGTCATCGGCACCAGCTCGAACGTGCCCGCACCCATATATCTGCCGACGAACGTCTTTGTGATCGGCAGCGAAACGGGCCGCCCTTCAAACACCAGCCTTGCGATATCGGGCAGAAGGGTATCATTCGCCTTGTTTCTCCACATCTCGACGAGATGCTCGTCGTAAAAGCTCACCTTTGTGTCGGAATCCTTATACAGCATTTTTACAGCGTCCAGCAGTTTCATAGGATCGCCTCCGTAAGCAAATTCTCGATACTTCAATTATACACCAAAGACAGCCTGTTCGTCAAGATGTTTGGTATCAGCCCTAGCGCGGGCGGCGCAATTCCCTCGCCGACAACGGAGAGCGAACCGATC